>SLGR01000246.1 GCA_007136585.1 Candidatus Sumerlaeota bacterium
GAATATAACGGGTTTACGGCATCTCCAGCAGTGCGGGTATGAGTGGGGACGCATACCTTCGGAGAAAAGGAGCCCTCTCTCCCTGAGAATCCCTGTTATAACCGGGTCGGCCTCAAAAACCCCCATACCCGTGAGCTCTTCCACTGCCGCATCAGAGGTAAACCGGCCCTTACCGTCAACCGGAGAGAGTATATCAAGTGAATATTTTCTCCCCGCAGCATAATCCTCCTCCCCGTGACCCGGGGCTATATGGACTATCCCGGTCCCGTCCTCGAGGGTGACAAAATCCGCATTTATGGCCCGGGAACGCCTCTCGCCAAAAGGAGCTCTGAACTCCGCATCCTCAAAAAAGCTCCCCCTGACACGCCCGGCCTCCTTCCAGCCTTCATACCCGGAAGCAAACCCGGAGGCCACTATGAGAAACTCCCCGTCCTTTTCCAGGAAAGAATACTCAAAATCCGGATGAAAACAGACACCCGTATTGGAAAGAAGTGTCCATGGGGTCGTGGTCCATACAAGGGCGCTCACCCTGCCTTTTCCTTCTATGAATGAAGGGGGATTTGAGAGCATCTCGAACCTTACGAAAATGGAAGGAGATTCTATCTCCCCGTACTCTACCTCGGCCTCGGCAAGGGCCGTAGAACAGGAACCGCACCAGTAAACGGGTTTAAGCTCCCTGTATATGTACCCGGCCAGGTACAGGTCCCTGAAGCATTCTATTATTCTCTTCTCGTAGGAAGGATTAAGAGTAAGGTAGGGGTTATCCCATTCCCCGAACAGCCCCAGTCTCCGGAACTCCTTTTTCTGTATCTCTACGAATTTCAGGGCGTAACGCGCGGCTTTTTTCCTGAACTTCACCCGGTCCGTAACCTCCTGCTGTCCGAGGGTCTTCATAAGTTCAAATTCAACCGGGAGACCGTGACAATCCCATCCCGGAACAAAAGGAGTCCGGTATCCGCTCATCGCCTTTACCTTTATGAGAATATCCTTTAAGACCCTGTTCAGGGCGTGACCCAGGTGAATATGGCCGTTTGCGTAAGGCGGCCCGTCATGAAGAATAAAAACCTCTCCGGCGGAGTTCTTCTCAAGGACCTTCCTGTATAGATCCATATCCTGCCAGAGCTTCTGGAAACCGGGTTCCCTTGACGGCAGGGACGCCTTCATCTTAAAAGAGGTTTTCGGCAGATTCAGGGTATTATTGTAACTCATTGATATCTCTCACTGCTCCTTTCTCCGTTATAAACGCGCTTATCAGTCCGGCGGGTGTAACATCAAAGGCCGGGTTTCTGGCGGAGGCGGAGCGCGGGGCTATCCGCGCGGAACCTATCTCCAGGACCTCCGAAGGGTCTCTCTCCTCTATACTGATACCATCTCCGCGGGGGGTCCCGGGGTCAAAGGTCGAAAGAGGAGCGGCTACATAAAAAGGAACCCCGTGCCGCCCGGAAAGTACCGCCAGCTGATATGTTCCTATCTTATTCGCCGTATCCCCGTTTGCGGCTATCCGGTCGGCCCCCGTGATTACCGCGTCTATCTCCCCGGCGCTCATAAAATACCCCGGCATCGTATCGCATATAAGGCGGAAAGGGATATTATCCCCCGAAAGTTCGTAACAGGTGAGACGTGCTCCCTGAAGCCTGGGACGGGTCTCGGAAACGTAAACCGACTCAATCAGCCCCTTCCCGAAAGCGGTCTTTATCACCCCAAGCGCCGTGCCGATACCCCCTGTAGCCAGTCCGCCGGCGTTACAGTGGGTGAGCACCTTCAGCTTCCGGTTTTTCTCCCCGGAAATATTCTCAAGAAGACGGGCTCCCTCCTCACCCATTTTAATATCAGACTCTATCTGCCGGGTATGGATACTCTCCGCCTCGCGGAGAAGCGCCCCGGCTGTATCGGAGGTTTCGGGAAGCGTCTCAAAGAGACCGTGCATCCTGTCCAGGGCCCATTTCAGGTTCACCGCAGTCGGACGCGCGCCCTGAAGCTTCTCCCTGACAGAACGCATATGCCGCTTCACCCCGGAGAGCTCCATCCCCCGCGTCTCAAGGAACCCCAGGAGGTACCCGTAAGCTGCCGCAATCCCTATGGCGGGGGCGCCCCTTACGGTCATATCCTCTATGGCCTCAGCCGCCTCTCTGGATCCCCTGACCTGCCGGTACTCCTCCCTCCCGGGAAGAAACCTCTGGTCAAGAAGCCTGAGCAGGGCGTCATCGTAACTGATGACCTTTTTTTTCAACGGGTTTCCCCGGAGCCGGAAAGCTCTTCCGCCCTCTCAGATGCCTTTTTCATAGCCTCGCAGAATATCTCAACAAACCCTTTTTCTTTCAGGTGCTTCACCGCGGCCTCGGTCGTTCCCCCGGGAGAGGTGACATCTTCTCTCAGTTTACCGAAACCCGCGGTCGAATCCTTCATCATAGCCCCGGCCCCCGCGGCTGTCTGTCCGGCAAGGATCCGGGCATCCTCCTGGGATATCCCGTTATCGGATGCAAACTTCTCCATAACCTCTCCCATAAGAAAGAAGTAGGCTGGTCCGGACCCCGATACCGCCGTTACGGTGTTCATCCGGTCCTGGTCCACACGCATAGTCCGTCCGAAAAGAGCAAATATCTCCTCCAGCGCCCCGTACTGCTCAGCCGAAGCCCCCGGAAAACATATACAGCTCATCCCTTCCCCGGCTGTAAGCGGGGTATTGGGCATTACCCGCGCAGCTGCGGCAGATTCCGGAAGGGAGTTTTTGATACTCTCCAGCCTTACCCCGGCGGCTATACTGCATACTATATCCCCCCTTTTAAGAAGTGGAGAAAGATCGTCAAGAACCTCATTTACAAGGGAAGGTTTTACGGCTACTATATAAACCTCCGAAACCGGGACCGAGGAAACGGTCTCGTAACACTCAATGCCCTTCTCACCCAGGGAATTTATCGTTCCGGGATCCTTCTCTACCCCTGCGGCGCTGAACCCTTTCTTATGCAGTTTTTCAAGTATGGCTCCGCCCATCCGGCCGCAGCCTATCACAGTTACCTTTATACTCATTCCAGGCGCTCCTTAAACGGTTTAAAACTCAAAAAGATTTTATATATTTAGGACTGAATTGCAAACGCGGCCATCCGATATTTATCACCTCTGCGGTGGGAAAAATAGCGGCTGTTTTCAAAAGTGCAGTACTCACGGGGTTTAAGAAGACGGATATCCCCCGGAGCAACACCCCTTGCTTTCAGCCGGGCCCTAAGCGCTCCGAAAAGCGAAACCCGGGTTCCGCTTACCGCTTCTTCCGGGAAAAGCGCCGCTACATCAGGGCTGACCTCAAAACACCTCCCGCATA
>SLGR01000064.1 GCA_007136585.1 Candidatus Sumerlaeota bacterium
AGGGGCAGGCAGAAGGAGCATCTTGACGTGGGGCGGGAGATACTTAACGGGATAGTAAGAGAACTGGAAGGAGTTGCCGAACCCCAGGGAGAGCCTAATTTTGAGGGTTTTTATATGAGCGTTATGCTTGTTCCGGCAGCTGAAGGAAAAGGAAAATAAAATGGCAGGAAGAAATAAAACTCATTCCGGCGCGAAAAAAAGGTTTAAGCTCACCTCAAAAGGCAAGGTCAGCAGGCACCACGCCTGCGCATCTCACCTTCTGACAAAGAAGAATGCCAAGAGGCGCAGGAAACTCCGCTCTTCGGCCATAGTTGCAAAATCGGACGAAAAAAACATAAAATCGCTTCTGGGTAAATAAGTTATGAGAGTAAAAAGAGGAAAAAGAAAAAAACAGCGTCATAAAAAGTACCTTAAGGCCGCAAAAGGGTACCGGGGCGCCGGGAGTAAAAGATACCGCACGGCCAGGAACCTGGTTGAGAAAGCAATGCAGTACTCCACCAGGGACCGCAAGGTCAGGAAGCGGGAGTACCGCGCGCTCTGGATAACAAGGATTAACGCAGCCTGCCGGGAGAACGGGATGAGCTACTCCGCTTTCATCTCAGGGATGAAAAAAGCCGGCGTGATACTGGACCGCAGGGTGCTCCAGGAGATAGCGACTAATGACTCTGACGCTATGTCTCAGCTTGTTTCCCTGGCCAAAGACAGCATAAGCTGATTCATCCTTACCGCCTCAGCAGATGCCGGGAACCGGTAAAACCTTTAACCCTTCACTAGTCCTGGTAAAACTCTTCCTGCTCTTTATATTCGCAGGAACATTTCTTCTTATGCTCCCTGTATCTTCCGCCGGCGAACCCCCGGGGTTTATTGACGCGCTCTTTACAGCCACCTCCGCTGTCTGCGTAACGGGGCTCACTGTCAGGGAAACGGGAACATTCTTTTCACCTTTCGGAAGGTGGGTTATACTGGGGCTGATACAGCTCGGGGCGCTGGGGTATATGTCTCTGGCCAGTATCATAGTTATGCTTATGAGGAAGGGGATGAGCATAAAGGGGCGGATACTTGTCCAGCAGCATATCTCAGGCTCAAGAAGCACCAAATTATCAACTTTCATACTGCGCGTTGTAAGTTTCACCCTGGTCATTGAGGCGGCGGGCGCTGTTTTCCTCGCGTGGCGGATGAGGAATATGTGTGAAGACCTCTCGAAGGCGGTTTACTTCGGGGTCTTTCATTCTGTCTCGGCTTTCTGCAACGCCGGGTTTGATGTTTTCGCCCTGGCGGGAGGAGAATCACTTACCCCCGTAAGGAACGATATGCCTTCGGTCCTTATCTTTTCATTTCTTATTATTTCCGGAGGTATAGGGTTTATTGTCTTAAACGATCTGTACGAGTACCTGAAAAAACGTTTTACGGGTCGGCGTCACCGCTTCAGCCTGCATACCAGGATAGTTGCGCGTGTCACCCTGATACTTCTTGTTGCCGGGACCGTTGTTTATTTCTTTGCCGAAAGAAGCAACCCGGAGACTCTCGGGGGAATGAGTCTTTCCTTAAAATGGCTTAACTCTTTTTTTATGGCCGTAACGCCCCGCACGGCCGGGTTCAATATGGTGGATACTGCGGCCTTGATAAATTTCTCCATAATTTTTACAATTATCCTGATGTTTATAGGAGCTTCCCCGGGAGGTACCGGGGGCGGGATAAAGACCACTACGCTGGCCGTTCTCCTGGGAAATATAAAATCAATCATCCGGGAAGAAGAAGACGTCTCAATGTTCAGGAGAAGAATAACTCCAGCCACCATAAGGAATTCGGTAGCCATATTCACGCTTTCAATATCTTTCGTGGTCCTGGTAACCCTGCTGATAACGGCCACTGAGTCTTTTGAGATCAGCCGTATACTCTTTGAGGTTACATCGGCTTTCGGAACGGTGGGGCTCTCCACGGGGATAACCGGGGAACTGAGCGGACCGGGGAGGATTCTTATAACTCTTACGATGTTTTTCGGCAGGCTTGGTCCTGTGACGGTAGGGGCCGCTATACTTACGGGAAAAAAAAGGGTCGGATACAGGTACCCCGAACAGGAGATCGCGGTAGGGTGATGAGAAAGAGGCTGGTATGAGAAGTTTCGCGGTTATAGGGCTGGGAAGGTTCGGAGCAGCCATAGCCAGATATATTGAAGAAGAGGGGGGCGAGGTTGTGGCCATAGAGAAGGATGCCTCTAAGGTGAGGGATTACGAGAGCGAGTTTACCTCCGTGGTGGAGGCCGATGCCGCTTCCATAAAATCCCTGCGGGAACTCGGGGTCTCCGATGTTGACGCTGCCGTCGTATCCATAGGGACAGATATGGCGGCCAGTATACTGATAACGCTTCTGCTGAAGGAGCTCGGGGTGCCGCTTGTGATAGTAAAGGCCCAGGGCCCCCTCCACGGAAACGTCCTTAAGAAAATAGGGGCAAACAGAGTGGTATATCCGGAGAACGATATAGCAAAAGATATAGCGCGGCAGCTTATGTGGCCGGGGTATAACGAGCTTGAGCTTGCCCCGGGGCTGGTTATACTTGAGATAAGCGCTCCCAGAGCCTTTACAGGAAAACCGCTGAAGAAACTCAAGATCCGGTCGGCTTACAGCGCCAACGTGATAGCCGTCAAGAGAAAAGAACCCTTTCTTACGGAAGAGAACCAGACGGATTATAAGGAGAAGGTAATCGCTCCCCCGGACCCCGAAACCGTCATAGAAAGCGGAGACAGCATTATACTTGTCTGCCCGGCGAGTAGTGTGGATAAGTTCAGGGGTATGAAATGAGTTCCGGAGAAAAGCGCTCTATACAGGAACGGATAGAGAAGGGCAAGTTCTATTTCATAAACGGAAAATACGAGTATGCCATAAAGGAGTTTGAGGAGGCGCTTAAGCTGAGCCCTGAAGACCCCGAACTTCTGTACAGCCTCGGAGTGGCCCTGGAGGGGACTAACAGTTTTGAGGCGGCCAGGGAAAAGTACCTGAAGGTTCTTGAATGCTCGCCCGGTCATAAAATGGCCAGGGAACACCTTGACAGGCTGCTTGCAAAATAATCATGGAACAGGAATTCAGAAAAATTGAAACAGAGTCCCGTACCCTGGTTAGGGAGACATCCGGCGTAAAAGAGCTTGAGGAACTTCGCGTAAAGTACCTGGGGCGCAAAGGGGCCCTTAATCTTCTTCTGAAAAAAATGGGGGCCCTTGACCCGGATGAGCGCCCGGTCTGGGGTAAGAAGATAAACGCGCTCAAGAGAGAGCTTGAAGATACGATCCGCTCCAGGAGAGAAGAGCTTTCCGGGCAGACGGAAGATACCGGAAACTTTGACCCGACCCTCCCTCCTGAGCTTTTCAGACATCCCGGGCGCAACCCGGTAATCTCGGTTCTGGAGGAGGTCAGCGATATATTTGTCTCAATGGGGTTCGGCATAGCTTACGGGCCCGATATAGAGACCGATTACTATAATTTTACCGCTTTAAATTTCCCCGAAGGGCATCCGGCAAGGGATATGCACGATACCTTTTATATAAAAGGAAGCGACCGTCTTCTGAGAACGCACACCTCTCCCGTGCAGGTGAGGGTTATGGAAAAACAGCCTCCCCCGTACCAGTTTATCGCCCCCGGAAAATGCTACCGGAGAGACACCATAGACGCATCGCACCTTCCCTCATTTCACCAGGTGGAAGGGCTGATGGTAGACAAGGATATAAGTTTTGCCCATCTCAAAGGTGTCCTGGACGAGTTCGCCCGCAGGTTCTTTCCGGGGGAGACCGTGACCAGGTTCAGGCCATCGTTTTTTCCGTTTACCGAGCCTTCCGCTGAGATGGATATTCGCTGCACTATATGCAGCGGCGGCGGGTGCTCTTCCTGCTCCGGAAAGGGTTTTATAGAGATACTGGGGGCGGGAATGGTTGATCCGGAGGTTTTCCGGCACTGCGGTGTTGATCCGGATAAATGGCAGGGGTTTGCTTTCGGGATGGGTATAGAGCGTATGGCTATGCTCAAGTACGGCATAAGCGATCTTCGGTACTTCTTTCAGAACCACCGGAGCTTCCTGGAGCAGTTCTGATGCTTCTTCCAGTAGAATGGCTCAGAGAGTTTGTGGAGTTCAGCGCCGGAGAGGATGAGTTAGCCCAAATACTTACGTCCCGGGGGCTTGAGGTTGAATCCGTGAAAAAGACTCCCGCCGGCGGGGTCATTGAGATAGAGCTTACCCCCAACCGGGGGGACTGCGCCTCGGTCCTGGGGGTTGCCAGGGAAGTTGCGGCTCATTTTGGTCTGCCACTTCTTTCTCCCTCCTCCTCTTACAGCGAGACAGGGCCGGGCGCGGAGAGCCGGTACGGGATACGCGTGGAACCTTCCGGGATATGCCCTATTTACCATCTAAAGCTGATAAGGGATATAAAAGTCGGCGAATCTCCGGAGTGGCTTAAGGATCGGCTTTCCGCCTCCGGGATCCGCCCCCTTAACTCCGTGGTGGACGTGACAAATTACGTAATGCTTGAAACAGGGCAGCCCCTTCACGCCTTTGACGCCTCCCTTATCGGGGGGAACACAGTTGAGGTCAGGGGCGGGCGTGACGGAGAATCCATTACTGTTCTTGACGGGTCAGTTCATAAACTTTCCCCGGAGGATATAGTGATTTCGTGCGACGGAACTCCTGTCGCTCTGGGTGGAGTTACCGGAGGACTTGATTCTGCCGTGAAGAGCTCAACCGGAGAGATACTCCTTGAGGCTGCGTATTTCAGGTCCCGGTCAATATCAGCGACCGAAAGGCGCCTGGGGCTCAAGACAGAGGCATCCTACAGGTTCTCCAGGGGGGTTGACCCCGGCGGTCTTCTCCGCGCCCTTGACCGGGCCGCGCATCTTCTTGCGGAAATATCGGGAGGTTCTCCGGCCCCGGGAGTTCTTTCTCATGATGAATTCCCGGAAAAAGAGACCTGGGTGCGGGTAACTCTCAGTGATATAAACTCTCTTCTCGGAACTGAACTTAAGCCGGATCGGGTTGTAAACCTCCTTGAAGCTCTGGGTTTTAAGACCGAGGGCGGTCGGGAACTCAGCGTCAGGGTTCCTTCTTACAGGAGGGACGATATCCGGCGGGGTGTTGACATTATAGAGGAGATAGCCCGCTCCCTGGGGTATGATAAGATCCCCTCCAGACTTCCCCGCTCCTCTGTAAGCTCTGCTCTTGCGAGAAAACCGGACCCTTTCACCCGGGCCGGAGAGGTCCTGGGAGCGATGGGGTACAGCCGGTGCGTAACCCTCCCGCTCTGCGGATCCGAAAACTGCGTATCCGCAGGGTTTGATCCGGGCTCCCTTATTCTTATAGATAACCCCGTAAGCGTTAATATGGACGCCCTCAGGCCTTCGCTTCTCCCGGGGCTTATAAGTACAATAAAGTACAATATCAACCAGGGTGTGCAGACCCTGAAGTTTTTTGAAAGGGGACCGGTTTTCATAAACTCCGGGAAAGAGCATTCCGAGACCCGGCACCTGGCTTTTGCCGCTGCTTCGGATGATTTTCTGGAGGTAAAGAGCGGCGCGGTATCTATCCTTGATGCGCTCCGCCAGGGGTATGAGCTTGAGTACCCTGAGGAATCCGGGGTTTTTAAACCCGGCAGGTACGCCAGGGTGAGAGTAAACGGCCTCACGGCAGGTGAGATGGGGATTTTCGGAAGCGGGTTTCTCAAGGCTATGGGGGTGCCTGGAAGGAGTCTGGGAGGAGGGTACCTTGCCCTGGATAAGCTTGACCGGAGCTCCGCTTCTTTCGCGAGGTTCAGTCCCTGGAGTCCGTACCCCTCGGTATTCAGGGATATCTCAATAGTGGTTGAGGATTCGTTGACACATTCTGATATATATGATACTATTAAATCAGCCGGAGGAAGGCATCTTAAACGCGTAAGGCTGAGCGATGTTTTTACCGGCAAAAGCCTGGAAACGGGAAAGAAAAGTATGACTTACAGGCTTGAGTTTAACTCGGATGAAAGGACACTGACCTCGGATGAGGTTGAAGGTTACTTCGGGAAAGTTGTGGAGGAGCTCAAGCGCGCCTGCGGCGCTTCACTGAGGCAGTAATGGATCAGCTTCAGGAACTTAAAGATAATATCGAAGTTCTCATTGAACGATACAGGAAACTGAAAGAGAGAAACCGGGAACTTGAGGAGAAGGTAAGCAGGATAGAAAAAGACCTGGGTTTCCTTGAGGATAAGAACCGGGAGCTTCCGGAAGTTCTTTCAAAGAACCGGAAGCTTATGGAAGAGAGAGAAAAAGTCGCCGAAAAAATAGACGCGGTCCTTAAAAGGATAGATAGGGCTACAGCGGCATAAGGAAGTATTATATGCCGGAAAAAGAGACGACAACTATACGCATATGCAGAAGAGAGTACAAGATTGCCAGCGACGAGTGGCAGCCTTTATATATAAAAAGACTTGGGGAGATTCTGGACAACGAGATAGCTTCACTTGAGGCCGAGACGGGGATTGTGGACAACTACAAGCTGCTCATCCTCGGTTCTCTGAGGATACTGGACCGGATGCTGGCCCTGGAGGAATCAAAGACAGGGAGCAGCCGGCTGGTAAGAAGCGAGATAGAGAATCTTAACTCAAGGATAAAGGAAGTTCTTTAAAATATATTAAACCCCTGCAGTGTGCGTAAGTGCGTCTGAATTGAGCCTACACTAACAAAAAAGGGAATCCGCGTCCCCGGCTGCGAAAGCGCCGGGGCAGGACAACCACTGTAGCTCACAGAAGCTCAGTTTCAGACCTGATAAAACGGCACTCGCGGGGGTTTATTTTATGAAAGAACTTTTTGAGAGAACCGCGGAACCCGGGTTCCGGATGCGCCCGCTCGCTTACCGGATGCGCCCGGATACCCTGGAGGAGTTCTACGGGCAGACCCATCTCCTTGAGCCCGGGAACCGGCTCAGGGCTATGATAGACTCGGGCAGGGTGTTTTCCATAATACTTGCCGGCCCTCCCGGGAGCGGTAAAACCGCTCTTGCAGGGATAATAGCCTCCCGTCTGGATGCCCGGATAATAAGATTAAACGCCGTCAACGCCAGCGTGAGCGACATAAGAAAGGCTGCCGCGGAAGGGCGCCGCGAAATGAGCCGGGGGGTACGGACACTTCTTATCGTAGACGAGTTTCACAGGTTCAGCCGGAACCAGCAGGAATCCCTACTCCCTGATGTTGAGGAAGGAAACCTTATACTAATAGGTCTTACCACAGAGAACCCTTTTTATTTCATCTCGGGCCCTCTCCTTTCAAGGGCATCTGTTTTTAAGTTTAAACCACTGGAAAATAAGGATATATCAAAAATACTTAACAAAGCCCTTGAAGACAAGGATAGGGGGCTCGGAAACTCCGGGGTTAAGGTCGCCCCCGAAGCGCTCTCCCTGATCGCCTCGGCCGGGGAGGGAGATGCCCGCTACGCGCTTAATATGCTTGAACTCTGCGTAACTTCGGCTGAGAAAGGCGAGAGAATTGATGTAAAAACCGCGGAGAGGTATATCGGACGGAAAAAAATCCGGTATGACCGCAAAGGTGACGAGCATTATGACTCTATCTCAGCTTTTATAAAGTCAATGAGAGGTTCGGATCCCGATGCCGCGGTCTTTTACCTGGCCAGGATCTTATCCGCCGGAGATGACCCGCGTTTTATAGCAAGGCGTATAGCTATATGCGCCTCGGAAGATGTGGGAAACGCCGACCCCCGGGCCCTCATTCTGGCAAACGCCGCTATGGACGCGGTGGAACGCATAGGGATGCCCGAGGCCCGTATAACACTTGCCCAGGCGGCTATATACATAGCCTGCGCTCCCAAGAGCAACGCCTCGTATATGGCGATAGAGAGGGCCGAGCGGTACCTGAAAGAGCACGGCTCCGGAGCGGTTCCCGAACACCTTACCTCCGCCGGATCAGGAAAATACTTATACCCTCACGACCATCGGTACGGGTATGTCCGCCAGAAATATATGGAACCCGATGAGGAGTTTTTCACTCCTTCCGGGCGGGGGCACGAAAAGTTAATGGCAAAGTTCCTCAGGTTCCTGAAGGAGAAGGGGTGAAACGTACATGAGTGTATACTTACAAAAGGAAATAAAAATATCCTGGGAGCCCCCGCCGGCACGGTTTTCCTCATTCTCGCCTCCGGCTCCGAGGGGTTCCGTCATCCTGACGCAACAAACCCGGAAACCCGTACCGCCGGTGTCTATTAATGTATTTAATGGTATTTTCAGGTGAAAGAGAAACTCAGGAAAAAATACTCGGAACTCCGCGAAGGGATACCCCCGTCTATCCGCAGGGTTGCCGGGGAGGCGGCCGCCGCGAAGCTTATGAACCATCCCCTGGTAAAGAACTCACGGGGTGTGATGGTTTATATATCCGCGGGAAACGAGGTGCCTACGGATATTCTCATACGGAGGCTTCTCAGTTCCGGACACCGGGTTTATATTCCCGTTATGGAAGACGGACTGATACGCCCCGTGAGGCTTACCGACCCGGCGGAGCTTAAACCGGGGGCTTTCGGGATAGGGGAGGTTCCCCCTGAAGAAAGGGTTTACGCGGACTTGGAGGAGGCCGATATCATTATAACTCCCGGGCTCTGCTTTTCTGCGGATGGAAGTCGCCTGGGGCGCGGGGGCGGGCATTATGACAGGTTTCTGGAGAAGAGCCCGGCCTATAAAATAGGGCTCTGTTATTCTTTTCAGCTCGCCGGGGATATCCCGCAGCGCGGGCACGATGTCAGGGTTGACGAAGTAGTTGCTGTTATTGACGGGCCCTCCGGGTCCGGAGAGGAGGATATATGTTTAACGCGTTCTTATATGCCGCAGCCGGGGTCGTAGCCGGTTTTATTACAGGCTCCCTTATAAGAAAAGGCGGCGAGAGGGAGTCCGGGGAAGCGGACCTGCAGAAACTTGAAGGAGAGAAAAAAAACTTCAGGAAAGAGATGGAAGAGAAGAAGGCGCAGCTTGAGGAAGAGCGCCGGAAAATGCGGGAGAAATATGAGTCCGATGCGGCCAAATCCGCCCGCGAGCTTGAGCACAAAAAACACAAGATGGAGGAGAGGTTTAAGAACCTTGACCGGAAGGCCGACCTTATGGAGAAGAAAGAGGCCGAGCTTCTGAGTTTCAGGCAGGAGGTTGAGACTCTCAGTTCCAAACTCAGCCAGAAGGAGAAGGAAGTTGAAGAGATGCGTTCCCGGGAAGAGGAGATCCTGCAGAGGATATCAAGGTACTCTCCCAAGCAGGCCCGAGAGGAACTTATGAAAAGAGTTGAGGAGTCCGCGCAGGAAGAGGCCCGACGGAACCGGCAGAGCATAGTTGAGAACGCCCGGAGGGCGGCCCAGCGTGAGGCTGTTGAGATAATCGCCCAGGCGATACAGCGGAACGCCTCGGAGGTCACACAGGACCTTACGGTATCAACGGTACCGATCCCCGACGAGGAGATGAAAGGGCGTATTATCGGGCGCGAGGGTAGGAATATAAGGGCCCTTGAGAGCGCGACCGGGGTCAACTTCATAATAGACGATACCCCCGGACTTATAACCCTATCCTCTTTTGACGGGGTTCGCAGGGAGGTTGCGAGAAGGGCCCTGGAGATACTTATGAAGGACGGCAGGATACAGCCGGCCCGTATAGAGGAGGTTGTCGACAGGGTAAAGAAAAATATACAGGAACAGATAAAAAAAGACGGAGAGAACGCTGCCGCGGAGGCGGGGATAACCGGGCTTCACGACGAGTTGACGTCCCTCCTGGGTAAACTCCAGTACAGGACATCCTACGGGCAGAACGTCCTTGAGCATTCGCTTTCGGTCGCGCACCTTGCCGGGATTATGGCAGAGGAGCTTGATATTGATTCCGACTTTGCGCGCCGGTCCGGGTTCCTGCATGATATAGGGAAGGCGGTAGACCGGGAAATGCAGGGAAACCACGCCGCCATAGGGGCGAAGCTTGTAAAGAAATTCGGCGAGAGCCAGAGAGTGCAAAACGCAATACACGCGCATCACGAGGAAACCCCGCCCCAGACGGTTGAGGCGATTCTCATCCAGGCCGCCGACGCGATATCCGCTGCCCGGCCCGGGGCCCGCAGAGAGAACGTTGAGTTCTATATAAAGCGGATGGAGAATATAGAGTCCATGGCAAGAAGTTTCGACGGAGTATCGGATGCCTACTGTATTTCGGCCGGAAGAGAGATACGGATAATTGTAGAGCCCGAAAAGGTCAGCGATGAGAGGGCTTCAGAGATAGCAGACGCCTGCGCCCAGGAGATAGAGAAGCAGATTGATTACCCCGGAGAGATAAAAGTCACGGTGATAAGGAGTTTCCGCAACACCGCTTACGCGAGGTGAGGGTTTGAAGATACTCTTTATAGGCGATATAGTGGGAAAACCGGGGAGGAAGACGGTCAGGGAGCTGCTTCCGGGGCTTAAGCGGGAGCTGGGCTGTGAAGCTGTAATAGCTAACGGGGAGAACTCTTCCGGCGGGCTGGGTCTTACCCCCGGCGTATTTACAGAACTTCTCGATACGGGGGTTGACCTTGTAACAAGCGGGAACCATATATGGAAGCGTAAGGAAATTTATCCTCTTCTGGACGACCCCCGCCTTCTCCGTCCGGCAAATTACCCCGACCCGGCTCCCGGTACAGGGTGCGGGGTTCTGGAAACCTCCGCAGGAGTCCGGGTGGGTGTCCTGAACCTTATGGGGCGGACTTTCCTGGAACCCGGAACGGACTGCCCTTTCCGCACGGCCGACCGGCTGCTTGAAAACCTTGCCGGAACACGTATTATTATTGTGGATTTTCACGCCGAGGCTACAAGCGAGAAACTTGCGATGGGCCTCTACCTTGACGGAAGGGTCTCGGCTGTCATAGGAACCCATACCCATATACAGACCTCGGATTGCCGTGTGCTTCCCGGGGGGACGGCGTATATCACGGATGCCGGAATGACGGGGTCTAATTCCGGGATAATCGGGGCCGAGAAGGAGGAGATACTAAAGAAGTTCCTGACAGGAATTCCTTTCAGGTTTAAAGTGGCAAAGGGCGAAGAGCGCCTGGAGGGGGCGGTTATAGAAGTGGATGAATCAACCGGAAAGGCTTCAGAGATAATATCTGTAAGGGTCGGCCGCGGATCCGGCCGGGGAGAGAAATAATGAAGGGAGTACTTGAAGGGAAGGCGCCCGCCGCGGCGCTGAGAGAAAAGATAAGGAGCCTGACGGCAGAGCTGAGCGCCTCCGGTCGCCCGCCGCTTCTTGCGGTTATAGTTGCGGGAAACGATCCGGCAAGCCTCTACTACGCCGGGCTCCTGGAGAGATCGGGAAAAAAAGAGGGGATTGAAGTCTCGGTAAAACATATCAGGGAGACAACCACAGCGGAACTTACGGATCTTGTGAGCACCTTAAGCGCCAACCCGGAGGTGGACGCTATTCTCCTCCAGATGCCGCTTCCGCGCCCGGTGGATAAGAGGCCTGTCATGGGAGCGGTTTCCCCGGGTAAGGATGTGGACGGGCAGACCCCGGAGAACCTCGGCCTCCTGGCTTCCGGGTTTGCCTGCACAGCGCCGGCTACGGCCCGCGCCGTGGTAAAGATACTTATTGAGAACGGGATAAGTATATCCGGAAAAAAAGCGGTTGTTATAGGCAGGAGTACAGCCGTGGGGCTTCCCTCCGCGATGCTTCTCCTGAGGGAGAACGCTACCGTTACCCTCTGCCATTCACGGACAGAGGCTCTGGAGGAGCAGACTCGGGAGGCGGATATAGTGGTCGCTTCGGCCGGAGTTCCCGGGCTCATAGGTTCCGGGCATATAAAACCGGGGGGTGCCGTGGTTGACGTTGGAACCACCCCTCTTCCTGACGGGGGTATCGCGGGTGACGTCAGGTTTGAAGAGGTTTCGGCAAAAGCTCTGGTCTCGCCCGTAAAGGGCGGGGTGGGGGCCCTTACTCTTGCCTGCCTGCTTGAGAATACCTTTGAACTCTACAGAAAAAATATACTCGGTAAGCGAACTTAACAGGGCTGCCGCCGGGCGCCTGGAGGAGAGCTTCAGGGATATAACCCTTGAAGGGGAGATATCTGCGGTAAAGGTTCATTCCTCGGGGCATATGTACTTCACCCTGAAGGATCCGAAAGCTTCCATAGACGCTGTTATGTTCAGCTCCCGGAGGGCTCTTCTCGGATTTATTCCCCGGAGGGGCATAAAGGTGCTTCTCCGAGGAACAGTTACCGTATACAGCAAGACAGGACGGTACCAGGTGGTGGCGCGAATAATGAGAGAAATGGGCGAAGGCGAACTTGAAGCGGAGTTTCTCAGGCTCAGAAAACGCCTCCTTGAGGAAGGGCTCTTTGATGAAAAAATCAAGAAACCCCTTCCGCCTGTCCCCCGCCTTATAGGTATAGTTACATCTCTTTCCGGCGCCGCATTAAGGGATATAATTAACGTTCTGGAGCGCCGGGCGGTATCTCTGGAGGTCATAATCTTTCCGGTTACGGTTCAGGGGGGGGCAGCTTCCGGGGAGATTTCCCGCGCCCTTGGGATACTGAACAGGCTCTACCCGGATATGGATGCGCTTATACTCGGCAGGGGCGGGGGGTCGCTGGAGGACCTCTGGGC
>SLGR01000222.1 GCA_007136585.1 Candidatus Sumerlaeota bacterium
ATGGCCTCAAGGGCAAACCTCCTGCCAAAAATAACATACGAAAAGTACTTTAAGCATGGCAAATAGGGACTGCTACATACTGGGGATAAACGGCGGGGTGCGCCTCGGCTACCAGGATGTTTCCGCCGCGCTTTTAAAGAACGGGCGCATTGCGGCGGCTGTTGAGGAGGAGAGGCTCAACCGCATAAAGCATTCACCGGGACAACTCCCGGAACTCTCGGTCAGGGAGGTCCTGGATCTTGAGGGGATTACCTTAAGAGATATCAGCGGAGTTGCCTCTCATGGAAGCACCTGGGGAGATGAGTATGAGAATGTGCTGAAAGATTACCTCTCATGCAGGTTCGGATTCTCTCCCCCGGTAAAGAGGTATCACCATCATCTCTGTCACGCGGCAAGCGCATACTTTGCTTCAGGATATGACGAGGCCCTGGTTCTTACTACGGATGCTTCCGGGGACGGAGACTCGCTTCACGCATATACGGGTGAAAACGGCAAGCTTAAGCTCCTGGATAAGGAACCCCGGGGAAACAGCCTTGGGATTTTCTACTCCATGATGACCCAGTTCTGCGGGTTTACTAGAGATACAGATGAGTACAAACTTATGGGGCTGGCCCCTTACGGCACGCCCGGCAGGGTTGATACTTCCGATATAGTAAAGGTCTCCGGAGGAAGGTACACTGTAAATAAAAAATATTTTAAACAGGCAGAACCCGGTCAGGGGCAGCCTTCCAGGCAGCAGGCGGTTTATACCCGTTCGCTTATTGATTTGCTTGGCGCGCCCCGGATGCCGGGGGCTCCTTTAACAGGGCTTTATAAGGATACGGCGGCGGCAGCGCAGGAAACTCTTGAAAAAGCCCTTCTGGCCCTTCTTGAGAGGTACTGCCGCAAGACCGGTCTGAGCAGCATATGTATGGCCGGCGGGGTGGCCCTGAACTGCGCGGCTAACCGTATGATACTTAAGCAGGACTGGGCGGAAAAGCTTTTTGTGCAGCCGGCCGCAGGGGATTCGGGGCTCTCTCTCGGCGCGGCTTATCTTATGTCTGCGGAAGAAGGTTTTAAACCGGAGATAATGAGTACTGCCTGCCTGGGATCGTCCTATGATAATCGGGAAATAGAACAGGTTCTCCAGGGTTGCGGGGTAAGGTACAGGGAGAGCTCTGATACATCCGAAGAGGCTGCTTCTATGATAGCGGATAATAAGGTTATCGGGTGGTTTCAGGGAAGAAGTGAGTACGGCCCCAGGGCCCTGGGGAGCCGGAGTATCCTGGGAAACGCCCTGGCCCCGGAGATGAAAGAGCTCATAAACAGCAAGATAAAATTCAGGGAGGGGTTCCGCCCTTTCTGTCCAGCTGTTCTGGAGGAGGATTTTGATGAATTTTTTAGAGGCAAAAAGAAATCATCCCCCTTTATGACTATCAATTACGATGTCATCAGCAGAAAGATACCGGCTGTAACGCATATTGATTCCACGGCCAGGATACAGACGGTAAGCCGGGATGAGAACCCGCTTTTTCACAGGCTGCTGTGTATATTGAAAGAGAATACCGGATACGGGGTATGTGTAAATACAAGTTTCAACCGCAGCCGCGAACCCATAGTCAACTCTCCACGGGATGCTTTATCTGTATTCTACGGAAGCGGACTGGACTCTCTTGTTATAGGTGATTTTATAGTGGAAAAATAAATTGGCGGGTGAGACATGAAGGCTCTCATAATTTTTCCCGCGCTTTCATATCAACCCCGAAAGCCTCTCCCAGTATTGCTTTTGCGATATTCTCAGCCAGGAGTTTATTCCCTTTTTCCGTACAGTGGCCGAAATCACCGGCAAACGAATCAATAAAATAATCCCAGTAATTTCCTTCTGCGACGGCTTCCTGGAAGACTTTTTCATTATCTACAAATATTATATCCGCTCCATATTCAGAATCTCTGAATATATTTTTTAAGGGTTCTACAGCACGCATAGGATACTGGACACACATATGAGTTATTCCTTTTTTGTTTAAAATTTTATGGAGACTCCTATAATTGGAAACAGTCATTGAATGTACGTAATGTTTTTTTAAGCCCTGCTTTTTCTTTCTGTAGAAGGCAGCCGATTCCTCATCACCCTTCTGCTGGTATATTCTTGCTAAATTTCCTATGGCCTCGTAATGTTTCGGAACCATCTCTAAAATTTCCAGAAATTCTTTTTCAGATTCTTCCAGTCTTCCCTCCCTGAAAAACATCTCGCCAAGTAAAAAATGAGCCCTTATAGGATAAGGGTTAAGAGAAACAGCTTTTTGTAAAAGTTCTTCTGCTTCTGATATTTTTCCCGTATCGCTATAATACGCCCCTAAAGTGTTATGCGCATAATAATGTTCAGGGTTAAGTTCTATTGTCTTTTTGAAATAGTATTCACTGGCATCGTAGTTTTCTTTCTTTTCATATACCAGGCCGAGTTCATAGTAAAAAGTGTCATTATCCGGTTCAGCCGTTATAGCCCTGCGTAAAAGCTTCTCAGCATCATTAAATTTACCCTTGACATTCCGATACAACAGGGCTAAACCCAGCAATGCTTCCGTGTTTTCGGGATCTTCCTCAAGGGCTTTCAGTAAAATATCTTGTTCAGCGGCAGGAACACCTATTTCTGAGATATCACTACCGACGTATTGGCGGAGCGGGGCTTTTTCAGTATCAGATCTCTCGCGAATGCTGCTAATATGTAAAAGCAGGAGTCGCCACAGGTTGTAAATCCTCAAACTCTTTATAAGGGGCTGCTCTTCTGCTGGTTTTATGTCGGAAGTTGGCATATGCGCGCCGTAATCATTAATGCCCATCATTGTGATAACCATATCCGGACTATATGTTTTAATATCTGTTTCAATCTTTGATAAAATTATGGAAGTATTAGTGCCGACCCGTCCCTTATCAATTACACTGAATTCAATATCTAACTCATCAAAATTATCCAGTATATTTTGAAGATGGGGCGGATACTGTTTTGCAGTAGTTGACTCACCAATACATAATATGCGATAGGCATCTACCCTGCGAATAGCTGCTCTGTTCCTGTAATGCTGAATAGATAAAAAAAGAAAGCCGCCTGCCCTCAGGCCCAACTCCAGGACCGCCAGACTTAAAAAAAATCCAAACAGAACCAGTAAGATTTTTTTTCGGGTTTGATTTTCTTTTCGTTCTTTCATAAAGAATGTTGATAGCTTTTAAAATAAACAGAAAGATACTGCCGCACGCTCTTAAAATTATTCAGGTATTATTAATGAGAATTTA
>SLGR01000031.1 GCA_007136585.1 Candidatus Sumerlaeota bacterium
AAAGCGGCAACTATAAATATACCCAGAGCCCCCGCCCTTAAGGACCGGGATTCCGAGGCAAGAAGGACCGTAAAAGGAAGAGCCAGAAGAACACGGGCCAGGGTTATCTTATTGGCCAGGCTCATCTGCGTAACTGACCGGCCCGCCGGCTGAAAACTGCACCTGGTTGACCTGCCTGACCGCCCCACTTCTTATATCCACCCGGCGGTAAGGCTCAACTGAGGAGGTTCTGTGGTAGAGTTCCAGGGCGCTTACCAGCCCTACCCTTACGTTCATATCCTCCTCGGCCTCCCACTCCCTTACCGAACCGGGGTTAAGAAAACTTTCAAAAACCACCACCCCGTCGGATTCTACCCTGACCCAGGTCCTTTCGGTGGCCTCGGCCCTTACCATTACTTTTTCCGGGATAACCTCCGATGAGGGCTCCGGATCAGAGACCGCCGGAACCGAGGCAACCCTTACGGTAATATAATAATATCCGGCGGCGGCGATAAAACCCGCCAGAACCAGGGCGGAGACCGTCAGTATAACCCTTGCCGGGTTTAGGAGGTTCTTTTTTTTCAAGGCCTTATCCCGGGAAAGCTTTTCCTCAAGTTCCACCTCGGGAGATATGGGCTGTGAACCTTCCGGCGGAATTATTTTCAAGGGGTCCAGCTCAACCCCGAGGAACTCCGCGTATTCACGGAGACAGACCCGGGCGTAGAACCGGCCGGGAAAAATATCGTAATTATCCTCTTCAAGGGCCTTAAGTTTATCCTCCGAAACCCGCATCTGTCCGGCTATGGAGCTGATTGATTTTTTTCTGCTCCTCCGGGCCTCGGAAAGAACCGCTCCGGCGCTTTTAAAATCTGTTTCTTTTGCTTCTGACATATTATCTAATCCAGTTCAATAACCCCTGTTCCCGGAGGCGGATGAAACCTGAAAATATCTTCATCAAGACCGGTGTTTATCCTGTAATCTTCAAACTCGGTCTCCGATACCAGGCTGACGGCCTTAACATCGGAGCGCAGGGGAAGAAAGGATTCCGCGCACAGCTCCACCCTGAGACGGTCATACCCTCTCTCTACCAGCGGCACAGCCTCAAACCTCAGAAGCTCATCAGAACCTGAAACGGTAATATCAAACTCCTTCCTGAGCCGGGTAAAGGCTCCTGTTGAGAATATAACCGAAGGAGCCGCGCCAAGTATATCAGTGATATCTTCCCTCCTCTGACGCGTAGCCTGGTTTATGGCCGGTATATAAGTGTAAAGGGTTTCTTCAGTATATATTATTTCCTGTTTACGCGGAAGCTTGTAATTGACCCGGATACTTCCGGGACGATTGAAAAAAACCTCGGCCTTTACCGTCTGAGTACTCCCCGCGGCGTATGTGACCTGGGTGAACCCGAAACTCAGGTCATGGATACTGGAGATACGCTCATTCAGGGTCTCCTCAAAGGCGTCTTTATCAAGACTCCTAAGTTCAGTACCTGCGGTATTTTCCGAGGCGCAGGAACCTGGCGCAAAATAAAAAATAGCGGCCGCGGAAAAAAGAAATACACGACGGTTCATAATTCTGTTTTTAAAAGTTCTCAAGATACTCTCCGGATACAAGAACTTTCCTTCCCTTCACACCGCCCTCATCGGCTCCTATGACCCCGTTTTCCTCCATCGAATCCACTATCCTTGCCGCGCGGTTGTACCCTATCCCGAGTCTCCTCTGCAGGAGCGAAATAGAGGCCTTCTTACGTCTTATAACAAGCCTCACCGCCTCGGGGTAAAGCTCATCGCGGGAAGACCCTGTTCCGGTCCGGGATACGGTCTCTTTTCCTGACTCAAGATCAACCGCGGGTCTGCGCCCCGGGAAACTTTTCTTCAGAAATTCCGTAACCCTGTTTACTTCCGCACGGGTTATAAAACAACCCTGTATCCTCTCTGGCTGGGGGAGTTCCGGGGACTGGAAGAGCATATCTCCCTTCCCCAGGAGTTTCTCGGCCCCGTTTGAGTCAAGTATAGTCCTGGAATCCACCCCGCTTAATACGTTGAATGCTATCCTGGCGGGAAGGTTCGCCTTTATGATCCCTGTAATGACATCAACCGAAGGGCGCTGGGTGGCAAGGACAAGATGGATACCTACAGCCCGCGCCATCTGGGCTATCCTTATTATTGCATTCTCAACCCGGTCCTTTGCCATAGCCATCAGGTCGGCAAGTTCATCTATAACCACAACCAGCCTGGGCATCTTATCGGTATCTTCAAGACGGTTATACTCATCAAGACTTGCGACGTTCTTCTCCGCAAGGAGGTCATACCTTGAATCCATCTCTCCGGCTATGGAAACAAGCTTCTCAACCGCCCGGGAAGGGTCTGTAATAACATCTGAGACAAGATGGGGAATACCGTTATAAACCGGAAGCTCCACCCTCTTGGGATCCATCATAACAAAACCAGTCTCTTCCGGAGGAGAGTTGAAAAGCATACTGGTTACAAGCGTGTGAATAGCAACGCTCTTACCCGAGCCGGTGGCCCCTGCCAGTAGGATATGAGGCATAGCGGCAAGGTCGGAAATCTTAAGTTCTCCGCTTACAGCTTTACCAAGGCAGTAAGGCAGGGCAGCTTTGCCTTCCCTGAACTCCGGGGAATCTATCAGCGAGCGGAGAGGCACCGTTTCCTGGTTAACCGCCGGGACCTCCACACCCACCGCGGATTTCCCGGGTATGGGGGTCAGTAACCTCACGGTCTTGGCCTGGGTTGCCATCGCGATATTGGAAGAAAGGTTCCGGATCTTTGATAACTGTATATCCATCGGAAGTGTAAGCTCGTAACGGGTTATGGATGGGCCTATCTGTATACCGGCGACTTCGGCGTTTATGCCGAAGTTCTTCAGCACCTCAAGGAGAGCCTCTCCACGGGATTCCTCCCGGGAAGTATCGGGTTTCTTAACGCAGGGATTACTAAGAAGCTCAACCGGAACAGAGTACTCTTCCCCGGAGGCGAGTTTGCCTTTTTCCGCAGCGGCTTCTTTTCCGCCTGTAGAAACAGGAGGCGCAGGAGATACTGCGGTCTTATCCGGGGTCTGAGGGGTTTTTCTCTTTTTTCTCGGCGGTTTCTTTTTATCCGTCCGTGGAACCGAAGAGACCGTGATATCCGGCCGGGGCTTCCTGGTTTTCACCTTTCTGGCCGATGAGGCCGCGGCCGAAGCTGTTTTTGAAGCCGCGGAAGTAAAGAAGGAGGCCGCGGCAGCAGCCGCGCTCCTTACAGGTATATCCGTAATAAGTATTAC
>SLGR01000062.1 GCA_007136585.1 Candidatus Sumerlaeota bacterium
ATTTAGTAAAATAAAAAGGAGTTAAAAATGAAGAAAAGACAAATATCAGCATCAAATGTTCTTAATGAGGCTTATAAGTACGGATCTTCTTTTTCCAGGGGAATGGCAGTTGAGTTTCCCCAGTATACTATGCTTTATATATCCGGCACAGCAAGTGTTGATGAGAAAGGAGATACCTATAAACCTTATGATTTTGATGCTCAGGTTGAAAGAACCTACCTGAATATAACAAAACTTCTGGAATCGGAAAATGCTACCTGGCATGATGTGGTTTTTACGACAGTCTACATAAAAGATATGTCAGATTACAGCAAATTTAATGATTACAGGACCGAGTTTTTCAAGAAAAACAATGTTTTCCCATTTCCGGCCAGTGTTTGCGTGCAGTCCCGTCTCTGTCGTGATGATCTTCTGGTTGAGATTGAAGCGCAGGCGGTAGTGGAAAAAAAAGAAAACTCCGACTAGTTTTTTAAAACATCAAATTAAAAAACGGAGCTGTCTTACTCTGGCCTTCTTGAGAGTTATAATCGGTTGTATTCGTCTTTGGAACCGGTTTTTTTACACCTCCATATCTGCTAAAATTTACTCAATGAGGTTTTGGAGTCATCTCAAATTAACGGGATGAGACATATTTTAATATTTTTTAAATTTCTTATAATGTATATTGCTGTTTTACAGCAGGAGGAAGAACCAAAGTGAAGAAAATCACCACCGTTACTTTAAAAGAAATGAAGTCCTCCGGCAGGAAGATAACCGCCCTGACCTGTTACTCGTACTCTATGGCGAAGATCCTTAACGGCGCGGATGTGGATATCCTGCTGGTAGGAGATTCCCTGGGTATGGTTGAACTGGGGTACGAGAATACGCTCCCGGTAACCGTAGAGGAGATTCTCTACCATACAAAAGCTGTTAAAAGGTCATCACCCCGGGCGCTTCTTGTATCGGATATGCCCTTTCTGAGCTACAATATTTCCCGCCGTCAGGCGCTCCGGCAGGCCGGAAGGATAGTAAAGGAAGGCGGGGCCGCAGCGGTAAAGCTTGAGGGAGCCGGGCGCACAGCCCGGACGGCAGCTTTCCTGGTAGAAAACAATATCCCGGTTATGGGTCACCTCGGGCTCACCCCCCAGTCCGTGCACCGTATGGGGGGGTACCGGGTGCAGGGAAGGGAAAAGGAAGCTGCCGGGGTAATCCTCCGCGAGGCAAAGAGACTGGAAGAAGCTGGGGTCTTTGCCATTGTCCTTGAGGGGGTGCCGGCGGAGCTGGCAGGAGAGATTACTTCCGGCGTCTCAGTTCCTACCATAGGAATAGGAGCCGGTCCCCGATGTGACGGGCAAATACTTGTGATAAACGATATGCTTGGAATGGATCCGGAGTTTAATCCCAGATATGTGCGGAGGTATGAAGACCTCCACACCAGGATACTGCAAGCCGTTAATAAGTATTCCGGAGATGTGAAGAACGGCAGCTTCCCTTCCGGAGAAGAAGGGTACTGATGGAAGTACTCAAGACAGCGGATTCCGCTCGCAGGTGGAGGGCCAGCGCGGCGGAGGCTCCCGCCCTTGTGCCCACGATGGGGGCGTTGCACGCGGCCCATCGCTCCCTTATGCGAAGGGCGGCCGCGGAAAACCCTCTCTACGCTGTCTCGATCTTTGTAAACCCGGCCCAGTTCGGACCGGGAGAGGATTACCTCTCTTACCCAAGGTCTCAGGAGGAAGATATTGAGATATGCCGTGAGGAAGGGGCCTCCGCGGTTTTTATTCCTGCTCCCGGGGAGATGTACCCGGAAGGGTTCTCTACTAGAGTTAACATTGATTCTCTAACGGAGACGATGTGCGGGGCTTTACGTCCAGGGCATTTCTCCGGGGTAGCTACTGTGGTGGCTAAACTCTTTAACCTTCTAAGCCCCGGGAAGGCTTACTTCGGAGAGAAGGATTTCCAGCAGTTAAGGGTGGTGCAGCAGATGTCCCGGGACCTTGATTTCGGGGTGGAGGTCGTTCCCTGCCCCACTCTGCGGGAAGATGATGGGCTGGCTGTATCCTCCCGTAACCGCTATCTTTCTCCCGGGGAGAGGTCCCGCGCCGGCTGGATATACAGAGCCCTCGAGATGGCCGGGGAAATGGTTCTGGAAGGAGAGAGAGACGGTAAGGCTATAAGCCGGGAGTTAAAGGATTTAATAGAGAAAGAGATACCGGAAGCCGAAGTGGAGTATGCCGGGGTTTACGACCCGGTAACTTTGAAAGAGCTTGGCTCCGTAAGAATTCCCGCGCTTGCGGCGGCGGCCGTACGCCTGGGGAAAGCAAGGCTGATAGACAATATTCTGATAAATGATGATAAAAAAAAGGATTGAAGAACTTAAAAAGAAACTTAACGCGCTGGTTATAGTTCATAATTACCAGCCCCCCGGGATACAGGAGCTCGGTGATTTCTGCGGGGACTCACTTGAGCTTTCAAGAAAGGCCGCCGGCAGCCGGGCAGAGGTTATTGTTTTCTGCGGGGTTGATTTTATGGCCCAGACCGCAAAGATCCTGGCCCCTGACAGGAAAGTGATACTTCCCGCGGGGGATGCCACCTGCCCGATGGCTGAAATGATCACCCCCGGGGAGCTCAGCGAATTTAAAAATGATAACCCCGGCGCCGCGGTTGTGACATACGTAAACTCGACCGCTGATGTCAA
This sequence comes from Candidatus Sumerlaeota bacterium, assembly GCA_007136585.1. Lineage (GTDB taxonomy): Bacteria > CG03 > SLGR01 > SLGR01 > SLGR01 > SLGR01. Next base: position 2,675 of record SLGR01000062.1, read on the forward strand.
GGCACTTAGCGATGTATGCTGCACCTCTTCAAACGCCCTGAAGATAGTTAATTCCCTCAGCGCCGAAAGGGTAATATTTACTCCCGACCGGAACCTTGCCCACTATGTTTCTCTTCATACGGAAAAAGAAATAATCCCGTGGCATGGTTTCTGTCCGGTACACGAAAATATTACTGTTGATGAGGTCGCCTCTTCCAGGGAAAAATACCCTGATGCCGCTTTTATGGCTCATCCCGAGTGTCGCCCGGAGGTTCTTGAACTGGCGGACCATATTGTTTCTACCGGGCAGATGTTTGAGGTTGCGCAGAAAGACCCGAGAAAAATATTTTTACTGGGCACTGAAACGGGGATGGTATACCCTCTGAAAAAAAGGATTCCCGGAAAGGAGTTTATACCTGTCAGCAGCGAAGCCGTCTGCCCGAATATGAAAAAAATAACCCCACAAATCCTTCTTGATTCCCTTGAGTCTCTCTCTCCCGAGGTAACGGTTCCGGAAAAGTACGCGGTTCCGGCCCGGGAGGCTCTGGAGAAAATGCTCCGGACGGGATAAGATGCCCCCCGGTATAATAGAGAGCGATCTCCTTATTATAGGCACGGGGGCCGCCGGCCTGGCTCTGGCGCTTTACCTGGAAGACGACCTGAAAGTAACCCTTATAAGTAAATCTCAGCCAAGCGATACCTCAAGCTTCAGGGCTCAGGGAGGGATAGCCTGTGTTACCGCTGCCAATGATACGTTTGAAAAACATATATCCGATACGCTGAACGCCGGAGACGGTCTCTGCGACAGGGATATCGTGGAGTCCGTGGTGAGGTCCGCCCCCGCCGCGATTGAGAACCTTAAAAAATGGGGGGTGCGTTTTTCCGGCGGTAATTCCGAACCGGAACTCGGGCGCGAGGGGGGGCATTCCCGCAGGAGGATACTTCACAGGGACGATAAGACCGGCGAGGAACTTGAGATGCGCCTGCTTGAGCGGGTGGAGGCGAAAAGGAAGATCTACCGTAATCATACCGCCGTAAACCTTATAACTGACAGGAACGGGTGCGGCGGGGCATACGTCCTTGATAACAGCACACTGAAGGTAAAAACCTTTACCGCGCGGGCGGTTATACTTGCCACAGGCGGGTGCGGGAAGGCCTACCTTTATACTTCAAACCCTGATATAGCCACAGGTGACGGGCAGGCTCTGGCATACAGGGCCGGGGCGACCGTGGCGAATATGGAATTCATACAGTTTCATCCCACCTGCCTTTACTCCCCGGTGGAACACTCGTTTCTTATTACCGAGGCAATGAGGGGCGAGGGAGCGGTCCTGGTGGATACATCCGGACGGAGTTTTATGAAGGATTACGATCCCCGCGGAGATCTTGCCCCGAGGGATATAGTCGCCCGGGCCATAGACAGCCAGATGAAAAAAGAGGGGGTAAAACACCTCTACCTTGACATACATACCCGGAGGAGCCCCGGGTTCATAAAAAAGAGGTTCCCGGCCATATACGCTAAGCTTGCTGAGCTGGGCATAGATATCACAAGAGAAAATATTCCCGTGGTGCCGGCGGCCCATTACTGCTGCGGGGGTATCCATACCGATGCCTGGGGGTTTACGGATATTCCGGGTCTTCTTGCCGTGGGGGAGGCGGCCCATACCGGACTTCACGGGGCGAACCGGTTGGCATCAAACTCCCTTCTCGAGGCCCTGGTCTTTGCTTCCCGCGCCGCGGAGAAAATCCCTTCAGCTATCTCAGGGAGAAAATTTATTAAGCCGGATAGGTGGGAATATACAGGGAGCAGGCTTCCGGAAGAGAAGGTTTTTATTGAACATAACTGGGAGTCTGTAAGACGAATAATGTGGAATTACGTGGGTGTGGTTAGGAACGATTACAGGCTGAAGGAAGCGGAGAAAAGATTGAAAATAATTGAAAAGGATGTTAATTTTCACTACTGGCGCTATCTGATAACCCCCGGGCTGATAGAGACAAGAAACCTTGTTGAGACTGCAAAGATCATTGTTAGAAGCGCCGCGTTCAGAAAGGAGAGCCGCGGGCTTCATTTTAACCTTAACCACCCCGGAAAAAAAGAAAGGTTCAGGAGAAACACTTATATTTCCAGGGGAGAAAATCCGACAGGGCGTCATCCCGGCGCCTCCGGCACCTGAGAGCGCACAAGGTAAATAAAAGAATTATGGAGACAAAAAAGTGCGAATAAGCGTAAAAATTTTCGTCCCTGCACCGCCTGGAACTTTAAATGTATTTGAGGGTATTTTCAGGTGAAACGTTTATGAGTAGAAACTCACAAAAAGAAATGAAAATGCTTCTTCAGCCTCTGCCGGCATCTGTTTTCTCATTCTCGCAACCTGCGGTTGCTCCGAGGGGTTCTTCCCTGCCCTCAGAACAAACCCGAAAACAGATACCGTCAGCGCCTGAGGGTGTGCCAGAGGGTATTTTCAGGTGAAACGTCCATGATTATATACTCACAAAAAGGCATGAAAATATCCTGGCAGCCGCTGCCTACATCCGTTTACTCATTCTCGCTTCGCTCCGAGGTCGACCCTGTCGAAATCCGTAAACATATGTCGGCAGCGTCTGTGGATGTATGCGTAGGTATTTTGAGATGAAAAAAAATATTGAGATAAGGGGGGCAAGAGAACATAACCTTAAAGGGATAAATATTGACCTGCCTCTTAACAGGTTCATAGTTGTTTCGGGTGTTTCCGGTTCAGGAAAATCCTCACTTGCTTTTGATACGGTATACGCCGAGGGTCAGAGAAGATACGTGGAGTCGCTCTCCGCATACGCCCGGCAGTTTCTGGGGCAGATGAAGAAACCCAGGGTTGATTCAATTTCGGGTATCCCTCCGGCCGTAGCCATACAGCAGAAGGGGCCGGGGTATAACCCGAGGTCAACGGTAGGCACCCTTACGGAAATAAACGATTATCTTCGTCTTCTCTTTGCCAGGGTGGGGATACCGCACTGCACATCATGCGGCAGGCGCATACAGGCTCAGTCTGTAACTCAGGTTGTTTCCAGGATCATAGATGCCGGTATGGGTAGAAAGATAACCATAAACTCCCCTGTCGTAAGGGGGCGTAAGGGAGCTTTCCGGGAGCTTATGGACCGCCTCAGGGGGGAGGGGTTCGTAAACCTGGAGATAAACGGCCGGGTTTATTCCCTTGAGGAGGAGATAAACCTTGACCCTAAAAAAAGATACGATATCAGCGTTATGATTGACAGGATAGAGGTTACGGGAAGCCAGGAGAATGCCGAGCGCATAAACGATTCGGTGGAGCTTGCCCTGAAGCGTTCGGGAGGTGTAATAGAGGTTTCCGGGCTGGGAAAGAAGACGGAGGTGTTTTCCATACATTACTCCTGTCCGGTCTGCGGGATAAGCATAGGGGAGATGGAACCGAGGACCTTCTCGTTTAACTCGCCTTACGGGGCCTGTCCCGAGTGTTCAGGGCTCGGTCTCCGGCTGGAGGTTGACGAATCCCTTGTTATCCCGGACGACTCTCTTTCCCTGAGCCGCGGCGCGGTCAGGCCCTGGGCCGAACCGGTCACAGGGCGCAGGAAAAGGTGGGAGACAGCTGCCAGGAAGTACAGGACTCAGATGGTTCAAACCCTGGCCGGGGAGATGGGGTTTTCACTTGATACGGAGTTCAGGAAGCTTCCTCTTAAGGTCAGAAAGGCCCTGCTTTACGGAACCCGGAAGGAGTTTGATTTTGTGCTGACCCGGAGCGGGCGGACCTATAAGAAGCGGGCCCGGTTTGAAGGGGCAGTGGAGGAGCTCCGGCGCAGGCACCTTCAGACAGATTCGGATTATGTCAGGGAGAAGATTCAGAAGGAGTATATGAGGGAGAAGACCTGTCACGGGTGCGGCGGGGCGCGTCTCAGACCGGAATCCCTGGCTGTTACCGTAGGGAAAAAGAATATAGCCGAACTTTCCCTTATGGGAGCGGCGGAGCTCAGGGAATTCCTGGAAGCGGTGAGTTTCTCGGAATATGAAGAGACCGTCTCCGTAAGGATCATTCGTGAGCTTAAGGCAAGGCTTGGTTTTCTCATCGATGTCGGGGTGGATTACATATCCCTTGACAGGAGCGCTTCTTCCCTATCATCCGGAGAGGCCGAGAGGATACGCCTGGCCACGCAGATAGGGTCTTCCCTTGTGGGGGTGGCTTATATACTTGACGAGCCTACCGTGGGTCTTCATGCCCGGGATACCGCCCGGCTCATAGGCTCCCTTAAGAGGCTCCAGGAGCTGGGAAACACCCTTGTTGTTGTGGAACACGATTCCGCCACGCTGGATGCCGCCGATTATGTAGTTGACCTGGGCCCGGAGGCCGGATCATCCGGGGGCAGCGTTGTTTATGCCGGAACACGGGGAGGGTTCAGGAGGGATAAAAAATCCCTTACCTCCGGGTACTATACCGGGAGGATGAATGTCCCCGCCCCGGAGAAACCGCGGAAACCGGGGCCGGGCAAGATTGTGATTGAGGGGTGCTCACAGTATAATCTTAAGAATATTAGGGCGGAGTTTCCACTGGGGGTTCTCATATGTGTTACGGGCGTATCGGGGTCGGGTAAAAGCACCCTTGTGGAAGAGATACTCTATAAGTCCCTGGTCTCAATGATAAATCCCCGCTCGGATATCCGTCCCGGGGCTCACAGGAAAATTTCCGGGTACAGTAAAGTTAAACGTGTCATCAATATAGACCAGACCCCTATCGGGCGCACCCCGCGATCCAACCCGGCTACGTATACCGGACTTCTGACCCCCGTGAGGGAAATATTCGCCTCTCTTCCGGAGAGCAGGGCCCGGGGGTACCGTCCCGGAAGGTTCTCGTTCAACGTAAAGGAAGGGACCTGCCGCAGATGCAGAGGGCAGGGTGAGATAAAGCTTGAGATGCATTTTCTGCCTGATATCTATGTCCCGTGCGAATCCTGCGGAGGAAAGAAGTTCACGGAGGCTACGCTGCAGGTAAAATTCAAGGGAAAGAATATCTACGAGGTTCTGGAGATGACTGTGGATACCGCATCCGAGTTTTTCTCAGGGATCCCTTCTATAAAGAGGATACTCGAGACACTTCAGAAAGTAGGGCTTGGATATATAAAGCTCGGCCAGGCCTCAACAACACTTTCCGGAGGCGAGGCCCAGCGTATAAAACTGGCCCGGGAGCTCTCCAAGAAGACATCTTCTGATACGCTTTACATACTTGACGAACCCACCACGGGGCTTCATCCCCACGATATAAAGCACCTTCTTTCGGTCCTGCACTCGCTGGTGGATAGAGGAAGCACTGTGGTGGTGATAGAGCACAATATGGATGTTATAAAGAACGCTGACTGGATCATAGACCTGGGCCCCGAAGGCGGGGATAAGGGGGGCGAGATACTTGTTTGCGGAAACCCCACCAAGTTGATAAAATACCCCGAAAGTTATACGGGAGAGTACTTGAAAAAATACATTAAACCGGAGAGATAAGTGATGAATAAATTTTTGCTGGCAATGGTATTATCGGCGTCGCTCATGTCGGCTGTTTACGGGGTGCCGGCCCCGGAGGACAGCTCCGGGGAGCTTTTCAGTTTTGCCTACAGTCTTTACAGGGACGGAAACTACCGGATGGCCGAAGACAGGTTCCGCGCCTACACTGAGCAGTTCCCCCGCGGTCCGCGTATAGCTAAAGCGAGGTTTTTTCTGGGTAAGACCCTTATGCGGACCGCCTCGTACAGCAGGGCTTTTGATGAGTTTCAGAAGATTGCCGCGGAGTATCCGGGAACCCCTGAAGCCCTTGAGGCCGCCCTGCTTATGGCCGATGCCAGGTTCTACGGTTCCAGGTACCGTGAAGCCGCGGTCCTCTACAGGGATTTCCTGGAGCGGTACCCGGACTCTGACCTGGCCCCGGATACCCTGTATTACCTGGCCGAGAGCCTTTACGGCGGTGGAGATTACAGCGAGGCCGCGGGTAAGTTCGGGGAGTTTTTGGAGAGATACCCCGAGAGCCAGTACGTCCCCTACGCTAAGCTCTCTGCTGCTCTAAGCCATTACAATCTCCAGGAATACGAGCGGGCCTCCGGGCTGCTGGATGATATTGTTTCTCTGGAAGATACACCTCAAGAGGTGCTTCACGAGGCGCTTTATTACGGCGGACAGGTCAATATAGACGCCGGGCGTTTCTCCCGCGCTAGGGAATTTCTTTCCAGACTGATTGAGAAAGCCCCTTCAGAGCTTTATTATCCGGCACGGCTTCTCTTTGCCGGGAGTTTTCTGGAAGAAGGAGATTATGACCGGGCCCGGGAACTTTACTCCGGGATAGCCGGGGATGAGGATGCTCCCGGGAGCGTAAGGAAGGACGCTTTTTTTCAGGTGGGTGAGGCCCATTACTCTGAAGGAAATTACGCCCTTGCTCTCAGAAGCTGGGAAGAACTTATTGAGAAATTTCCCGGAACCTCACGGGCTGAAGACGGGTTTTTTTCATCGGGGTGGAGCCTGCTCAAGCTGGAGGAACACCTGCGCGCAGCCAGGAAGTTCAGCGCCTTCATCCAGGAATACCCGCACTCTGACCGCGCCCCCTCGGCTCAGTTCCTGGTGGCGCATTCCTATTATCACCTGGAAGAATACACCCGGGCGGCATCCGAGTACGAAAGGGTCATAAGTTTCTACCCCCGAAGCCGTTACGCCCCGCGGGCCGCGTACTGGAGGGGTGTCTCGTATTTCAGGATGGGGGAGTTCGAAAGGAGCCTGGAGCTGCTGGACGAGTTTATCGCGGAATACCCGGACCACTTTCTTGTAAAGAGGGCCCTCTACCATAAGGCCCGGGCTCTTTTTGAGCAGGACAACTTCGCAGCATCAAGACGCAATTTCAGGGAACTGGTAAGAGAGTTTCCCGGCACTGTGGAGCATGACCAGGCCCGGCTGGGAATAGCCGATACTTTTTTTGAGGAAGGGGATTACGGGTCGGCCCTGGAATCATACAGGGAGGTCTACCAAAAGGCCGGGGATGACCGGGTGAGGCGCCGTTCAAGGCTGGGAGAGGGTAACGCCCTGCTCAGAAAAAGGAGGTACGCGGAGGCGGTAGAGGCCTATCTCTCCGTTGAGGAGACCCCGGCTGTCAAGTTTCAGGTAGGGTACGCTTACTACCGCGGCGCGGACCATGAGAACGCCCGCGACACGATGAGAGAGCTGCAGGAGAAGTATCCGGATTCCGAGTTCAGCGTAAGAGCTCTTTACTACGAGGCATGGAGTGATTTCAGGCTTGGGGATTTTGAATCCTCCCGCAGGAACTTCACAAGATTTTATGAGGAGAATCCCCGCCACGAGCAGGCTCCTGACGCTCTTCTCAGGGTAGGGGATACATATTATAACCAGGGCTCCTATGATGAGGCTATTGAAGTCTACAGGGAGGTAATATACGAGTATCCCGATACGGCAAGCGCTATGTTTGCCCTGTATAATATAGGATGGACCTACCAGACTTCCGGAGACCGGGACCAGGCCCTGGAGACCTATGAGGAGTTTCTTGAAAGGTACCCGGATGCGGAGCTTGCCGATGAGGTTTATTACAGGCTGGGCGGGTTTTACTACCGTGCCGGTGAGTACGCCGAGGCGGCCGGGTACTACCGCGAACTCTATAATACAAGCCGCGACCCCTCAACCCGCGCAGACGCGCTTTACTGGTCCGCCTGGAGTTTATTCCGCGCCGGAGACGGGGACGGGGCCCTTGAGGGGTTCCGGAGCCTTATAGAAGATTACCCTGATTTTGAACTTGCCGATGAGGTATACTACCGGATGGGGATGATATATACGGATATGCGAAGGCTGGACGAGGCGGTGGAGTATTTCGGCAGGGTTTCCCGGGATTTCCCGGATTCCTCATTTGCCCCGGATGCCCTGTACAGAATGAGCCAGGCCCTGAAAGAAACGGACCGGGAGGAACGGGCCAGGGATATAGAAGAACAGATCAAGGAGAGGCACCCCAGGTCCGAGGCCGCGGCAAGGGTCCTTCTTGACCGGGGTATAACACTCCAGCGGGAAGGTGAGTATGAGGAGGCCCTTGATATCTTTGAACGAGTCGCTTCGGTCTCCACATCCAGACCTGCGGCTGAGGCGATAAAGCGTACGGGTGATATTTACTTTGCCGGAAATAATTATTCACGGGCCGCGGAAGAATACCTTAAAGCGGTCCTGAACTACGGAAGTTTTACCGATATAGCCGCCGAGGCCCGGTATATGGCCGGAAGGAGTAAACACCTTGAAGGGGATATTGAGACCGCCCTGGTAAATTACCGGAGAGTGGTGGAGGATTTTCCCGGAACAGGATGGGAGGATAAAGCCCGCGCCATGATAGAGGAAATTGAGGAGCAATGAGGGTTTTTTCCGCTTTTTTACTTCTCATAGTTGCTGCCGGCGCCTCCCCGTCCCGCGGAGGCGAACTGGATCTCGGAGAGGTGTTTATATGGGGGCAGGACAGGTCGGTCCTCCCCGGGCTGGAAGAGGAGGGGCTCTTTCTGTATCCGCATCTTTCTAAATCCGCTTTTCTCCCCCCCCTCGCCCCGGGGTTTACCGGTAAATCGCTCCCTGATGCGGGGCTTTTCCCTTGTGGCGGCAGGTTGCTGCTCCGGGGCGGCGCCGGGTCTCCCGGAGGGTATATCCTTGACATATCGCAATCCCGGTTCAGCACCCCGGGCGGGTATTATTACTGGCAGGCCGGGGGAAAGCAGGATAATATTGACGGGTACAGCGGAGACCTATCCCGGGTCAGTATAAGGGCCGGGGCTGGGCGCGCAGGGAGCGCCCTGGACTGGGAATCCGCGGCATCGTGGGATGCTTCATCTCATTTTTTTGACCGTACCGCCTGGAAAGCCGGCGGCGGAATACTGGGTGAGGGGCCCGGATTTACCGCTTCCGCGGAGGGTTTCGCTTCAGGCGTAAACGCGGATACCTCCGGATACAGCGCCGCCGTTACCCTGGAAGGCTCCGGGGTTTTCTTCTACCGGCACAGATTAATTGCTGAAATTGAAGCCGGAAGGACCGGTATGGATGATGAGAGCAGGAACTGGATGAGACCGTATCTTACATATGTAAATACTACCTTTAGCGGTTTTTCTTTTGAGGCGGGCGCAGGGGGCGGTTCGGGGGGGCGGTATTGCTGGCATTTTTCAGTTTCCGGGGAGCTTCCCAGGGTCGGGTTCCGTCTCTTTGCTCTCCGGGAGGAGAGGGAACCGGAGCTCTACCCGTTTTTTGAAAGTTTCCGGCTCCTTTCTCCCGGAGATCTCTTTGACGCTCCGGTCCGCAGTGCCTGGGGCGGACGGGTATCAGGAAATATTTACTGTACAGAACTTTCCGCCGCGGCGGATTTTGAATCAGTGGACGGGCATCTGACTTTTATAAAGGACGGAAGAAGGTACCGGCCGGTAAATCTGCCCGGCAATACCATTCTTCAGGAGGTGAGGATAAGCGCCGGCAGAGGCCCGGCGGAGCTTACGGCGTCTTTTCCGGCCGGTGGGGATAGGGTTCCGGACCGTCCCTCCAGCGTAGAGGGACGGGTTTTCTTTTCCCCGTTTTTGCCGGAGATGGAGGCAGAACTCCGGATTGAGCATACAGGGTCTACCAGAAGATGGCTCAATCCTGAGGGAACCCTGACCGAGAAGTATCCGTCTTCAGTATCAGCAGGAATAGATTTCAGGTACCCCCTCACAGATACTATGAAGATTAGAATCGGGGGTAGTAATCTTTTTTCTTCCAGTGTGAGAAAGCCGGCTTCTTTTACCGAGACCACTTCCCGGTATTATATGATCCTTGAGGCGGGG
>SLGR01000206.1 GCA_007136585.1 Candidatus Sumerlaeota bacterium
ATCCCGCCGACTTTCTGGAGTATGTGAATGTGCCTATTGGGCAGGGTCGGCCCGTCCCGGGGGCCCTGAAAAAGATTATGAATACCAGGAAAAGAGATTTTATTTTACTTATTATCCAGGGCGCCCTTGATGCGGCTGCCGTGTATTACTCGTTCCTCTTTGCTTACGCGCTAAGGTTTAACTACGGCATTTTTCCGGTTACAAGAGGTATCCCCCCTCTTATGCAGTATACAAGGGTAATGCCGGTTGTTATCCTGATCTTTCTTATGGTATTTAACTGGAGCGGGCTTTACGATACTCACAGGATAGTATATAAGACTGACGAGTTTATTGCCGTTCTCAAATCGGTGGTTGTTTCGGCGCTTATTCTTACGGCCGCGACTTTTCTCTACAGGGAGTACGAGTACTCCCGTCTTGTGATGGCCTACGCTTTCACGTTATGCTCTCTCTCTGTTTACCTTTCTCACCGTCTTGTGGATTTTTTCCTGAGGCCTCTCCTTACCGGGGGAAGGCGCAACGGTATAATAGTCATCGGGGGAGCCAAATCCAGGGAGAGGCTCCTTAAGAATATTACGAGAAGCGGCCATGATTTAAGTATACATCACCTGCCGGACCTTGATATGGGGCGTGTAAGGTCCCTTGTGACCGGCGGAGAGGTGGAGGAGGTGGTCCTTGTGGATATGGATATCCCCAGGTACAGGGTGATGGACCTTATAAGCTTATGCGAGGAGAACCTGGTGGAGTTCAAGATGGTGCCTGATATGGTGGAGCTCAAGATGGGAGAGATGAACTTTGACAGGTACTTCGGGCTTCCGGTCCTGAGTCTTAAACACCCTCTCCTTGAGCCCGGAAACTATTATTTCAAGAGGGTTATGGATATAACGCTCTCAATGGCGGCGCTGACTGTGATGGCTCCGGTCCTGGTCCTTTTATGCGTTCTTATAAAACTTGATTCCCCCGGCCCCCTTATATATGCCCAGCTCCGGAAAGGTTTCAGGGGCAGGGACTTTCATTTCTTTAAGTTCCGTTCAATGGGACTCGGCGCCGACGCGCAGCTTAAAAAGCTGATGAGGTACAACGAGAGAAGCGGGGCCGCATTCAAGATGAAGAACGATCCCAGGGTAACCCGTGTAGGCAGGTTTATCAGGAAATACTCTATTGATGAGATCCCCCAGCTCTATAACGTCCTTAGGGGAGATATGTCCCTGGTGGGGCCTCGCCCCCAGGTGCTCTGGGAGGCCGAGTTCTACGACAGCGAGGCGAAGAGGCGTCTTAACGTACTTCCCGGGATAACCGGGCTCTGGCAGGTATCGGGCAGGAGCGACCTTACCTACGAGGAGATGATACGCCTTGACCTCTACTACCTTGAGAACTGGACCCCTGGGCTTGATTTTAAGATACTTCTCAGGACCGTCGGGGTGGTTGCCTCCAAGAAAGGAGCATGCTGAAATTATGAATATTCTTGTAACGGGCGGAGCGGGTTTTATAGGGTCTCACACGGCCGACAGGCTTATTGAAGAGGGTCACCGGGTCACTGTCATAGATAACCTCTCCACCGGAAAAAAGGAGAACCTGAACCCGCGGGCTTCTTTCATAAAAATGGATATAAGGGATGCCGGTCTAAGGGAGCTTATTGAAAAAGAGAGGTTTGAGGCAGTCTTTCATTTCGCGGCCCAGATGGATGTAAGGAGGTCCGTGGAGGAACCGCGTTACGACGCGGATATTAATATAATAGGGCACCTGAACCTTCTTGAGGGTTGCGCCGCCTCAGGCACGGGGAAATTTATCTTTGCTTCATCGGGCGGGGTTATGTACGGGGAGTGCACCTCTGAGAGACCCGATGAGGGAAAGTGTCCGCGCCCCGGATCCCCTTACGGGATATCCAAGCTTGCGGGGGAGGCCTACCTTGATTTCTGCGCGGAAGCCTCCGGGATGGAATCCGTCTCTCTGAGGTTTGCCAATGTCTACGGCCCCAGACAGGACCCCCGGGGCGAGGCCGGGGTTGTGGCGATATTCTCCGGGGCTATGCTTAAATCCCTCCCTGTAAGGATATTCGGAGACGGGGAGCAGCTCAGGGATTACGTCCACGTCCTGGATGTGGCAGAGGCCTGCCTGAAGGCGCTTGAGAAAGGGACCGGGGTATTAAATATAGGGACTGGGCGCTCGGAATCCGTTAATACGCTTTTTGAGATACTGAGCCGCAAGGCCGGTTACGGGAAAGATCCGGAGTTTCTTTCTGCCCGGCCGGGAGAGCTCCAGATCAGCCGTATGGACCCATCCAGGGCGGAGAGCGAGCTCGGGTGGAGAGCCGGAATAGACCTGGAAAGCGGCCTTGAATCCACTTTTGAGTATTTCAGAAAAAAGGGTTCTTCCTGTGAAAACAGATAAACAGATAAAATTCGGAACAGACGGATGGCGGGCTATTATTGCCGAGGAGTTTACTTTTGAGAACCTGGGACGCCTTGCCCGCCGGACAGCGGAGATACTCCGCCCCGGCGCGGAGGTCGCCGTGGGGTACGATAACAGGTTTTTTTCACCCGAGTACGCCTCTTTCTTTTCCGCTGTTCTTGAAAAAGAGGGGGTCAGAGTTGACCTTTCCGACAGACCCGTTCCGACCCCGTGCGTCTCCCACAGGGTAAAGGAGAAAGGGTGCTCCCTCGGGGCCTGCATAAGCGCCTCGCATAACCCGCCTTCATACAACGGGCTTAAGATAAAAGAGAGCTACGGAGGGTCGGCCTCGTCCGGGCTGGTGGAAGAACTTACCGCCAGTCTAACCTCAACCGAGTACAGGGGCCCGGGGTGGGAGCTTAAGTTCAAGGGAGAGAGAAACTCCTGGGGGGAGGGTTACACGGAGGTAATGGAGAAGGTTCTCCCCTCTTCGGAGCTTAAGGTGGTATGCGATTATTTTCACGGAAGCGGGTACCCTTATTTTGAGAGGGCGCTTAGGAAAAAAGGTTACAGGAGTTTCTCCCTGAGGGAGGGGAGGGACCCTCTCTTCGGAGGGGGAGCCCCCGAGCCGCGTCCCTCCACGCTGGGGGGTCTTGAGGAAACCCTCCGGAAGGAGAAAGCCGATATCGGGTTTGGATTTGACGGGGACGCCGACAGGATAGCCGTGGTTGACGAGAAAGGGCGTATGCTCTCTATGCAGGCTGTACTTGCCCTCCTTGCCTGGGATCTTCTGGAAAAAGGGGGAAAGGGGCGGATACTCCGGACGGTTGC
>SLGR01000212.1 GCA_007136585.1 Candidatus Sumerlaeota bacterium
AGAAAAACAGCGGCTTCTCTATGGTGGAATTTCTTTCAATGTGTCCGACCGGATGGAAAGTATCACCTGCCGAAAGTATAGGGACAGTGGAACAAATGATGGAGTTCTACCCCCTGGGGGTATACAGGGAGCCGTGAAGACCGGGGTTATACTCAGCGGGTTCGGCGGCCAGGGGATAATGCTGGCCGGAACCCTGCTCTGCCAGGCGGGAATGAAAGAGGGGCGGTATGTAACCTTTTTCCCTTCATACGGGGCGGAGATGAGAGGGGGCACGGCAAACTGCCAGGTAATCCTCTCCGACTCCCCTATCGGAGCTCCGGTTGTCTATGAACCCGATATACTGCTTGCTTTCAACCGCCCTTCCTGGGAGAGGTTCTCCCCAAAGGTCCGCGAAAACGGGCTCACACTTAACAACTCATCTCTTTTCAGCGCCACGGGTTCCGGAGAGGGGCCTGAGGTATTTGAGGTGCCGGCAAACAGGATAGCCGAAGAGTGCGGGTCGGTAATAGCCACCAATACGGTTATGCTCGGCGCCCTCGCCGCCAGAAGCGCCATAGTTAAACTGGAAGGAATAACCTCGGCCGTAAAGGAGCTCCTTAAAGGGAAAAAACAGCGGGTCATTGACCTTAACGTAAAAGCCGCAGAAGAAGGGTACAGGTTTGCTAAAAAAGGGTAAGACTGAAAAAAACGTGGTTTTTACTACCGCCCCTTCACTGGAAGAGGCCGAAAAGATCGCCCGGGCCGCCGTAGGGGAAAAACTCGCGGCCTGCGCCAGTATTTTAAGCGGCGTAAAGTCGGTTTACTCCTGGAAGGGAGAGATATGCGAGGATGCCGAGCATATGATAATCCTTAAATCATCTTCCGCACTCCTCCCCGCGCTTGAAAAAAAGATAAAGGAGCTCCATCCGTATGAGCTCCCCGAGTTTATATCGCTCCCCGTAGATTCAGGCTCTGAAGAATACCTTAAATGGATAGAAGACTCCCTTGCCGCTCAAGGCTAGGGCTGTATCCCTGAGACCGCCTCGGAAAGAGTGGGGTGGGCATAGATCTGCTCAAGAAGCCCATCAAGGTCAAGGGACCCGGATAACGCCGGAAGAAAAATATGTATAAGCTCGCAGGCCTCCGGGCCTACAACCGCGGCCGAGAGGACCGTCCGGTCTTTTTTCCGGCATACAAGTTTTATGAACCCCTCCCTTTCACCGCCTATCAGCGCCTTTGCGTTTGACCTGAAGAATGTTTTCCGGGTAAAAGCCTCCCCGTCCAGCCGTTTCACCTCATCCGGGTGAACCCCGGCCCAGGCAGCCTGCGGAAACGAGAATACGACCTTAGGGAGAAGTTCTGTCTTATACTCCGGCATATCATTACCGGTAATACCGGCGGCAGCCGTCTCACCCTGCCTGAAAGCCGCGTGGGCCAGCATATCTTCCCCCCGCACATCACCGGCGGCGTATATCCCGGGAGAAGATGTCCGCATCCGGAGGTCGGTCTTTACCGCGGACCCTGCAGTTTCAACCCCCGCCTTCTCCGGGGCAAGGCCCCTGTAAAAAGGTTTGCGCCCCGCGGCAACCAGTATCCTGTCAAAACTTCTTTCTTCGGATGAACCCCCTGATTTTATACGTACCCCGGCCCGGGAGATTCCGGAAGATATCTTCTCGGCCTCCGAATCCTTTAGCACTGCAATACCCCTCCTCCTAAAAGACTTCTCAATAACCCGGGATATATCCTCATCGGCTCCGGGGAGAAGCCTTGAGGCAGCCTCCACAACGGTCACTTCGCTCCCGAAAGCCGAAAAAAATGAGGCCGCTTCGCAGCCTATATACCCTCCGCCGACTATAAGAATCTTCCGGGGAAGATATTCAAGGTTCATCAGATGATCGCTGCTTATCACCCGTTCTCCGTCCACAGGCATAGATTCCAGCTCCGCCGGGGCCGAGCCGGTGGCTATCACGGCGTTCTCAAAAGAGACCCTCCGGGACCCGCCAAGCATTATGCTCTTCTCATCCCTGAAAGAGGCTTCCGCGTACGCCGTCTCCACGCCCGCCTTTTTGAAAGTATTGTAAAGCCCCTTCTTAAGATCACGGGTATTCCTGCGGGCCGCGGCGATAATATCCGCCAGGGACGGGGAGCCGGAGCGGCACTCAAGGCCGTAATAACCGGCGTTTCTCATTTTTTCATAAAGAGCGGCTGACTCAATCATTGATTTTACAGGGATACACCCCCGGTTGAGGCAGGTTCCTCCCGAGTCTTCGGGAGATTTTTCCAGGAGAAGGGTTTTCATCCCCGCGAGCGCGCACCTTACAGCAACCGTGTACCCCGCCGGACCGGAACCTATCACCACCGTAGCAAAATCCTTTCTGCTCATATATTCTCTCCCTCTCCTTCGTAGTAAGAGCTGCGGACATAGAGTCCGCTGGTTACTTCTTCAAACCCCATCCCCCTGCCTATACTTCCGTACTCCTCAAAAACCTCCGGGCGGATATACTCGGATACCGGATAGTTCCTGAGTCCGGGGCGCAGGTACTGGCCCAGGGACAGCCGCAGGCACCCGGCATCGAGAAGGTCATCCATTACCCGAATGACCTCATCACGGGTTTCACCCAGCCCCAGCATAAGGGCCGATTTCGTAACCGCCCCCCCGGGTCCGGAGGCCGTCCTTATGACCTCCAGCGACCTTCTGTAGGATGCTCCTGTCCTGAGCCGGTAAAGCCTCTCAACCGTTTCAATATTGTGTCCTACTATATGAGGCCCCGACTCCGCCACACTCATAACCGCTTCCCTGTTTCCCGCAAAATCCGGTATAAGCACCTCCACACTGCAGAACTCCCTGAGTATCCCTGAGGCCTCCGCAAAATACGAGGCGCCCCCGTCTTCCAGGTCATCCCGGGTGGGACTGGTCAGAACCGCGTGTTTTACTCCCAGGGTCCGCACGGTCCGGGCAATCCTGCCAGGTTCACTCGGGTCGGGAGGCCCGGGGCGCCCCTTCCGCATATTACAGAACCTGCATCCGCGGGTGCAGACCTTTCCCAGAATAAGAAACGTGGCACGGCCCCGCGACCAGCACTCCGAGATATTCGGGCACCTGGCCTCACGGCAAACAGTCTTTACCCCGGATATCTTTCCGCGGAAAGACTCGGTCCTTGAAAAACTCAGTTTTCTGTCAAGCCAGGGCGGTTTTTCCGGTTTCTTCAATTAATTTCTCCGCCGCCTCTTTCTCCCGGGCGGTCAGCGGTATTTCCTCAAGCGTTACATCCGGAAGGTCACTGAAACTCTCTACGAGGGCATCCGCCAGGGACTCCCTTGTAACTCCGTGCCCGGGAGGAGGAGCCCCCTCTCCGGGATTTCCCACCGGCACCCTGAAGAACCTCCCCGGGTCATCTCCGGTTGAAAGCGGCAGCGACCCGTGCTGGAAGATCTTATCCCTGGTCCTCCTCTGGGCGCTTCCGCCGAGTTTCCTGCCGCCGCTTACTGTATCGTAGGAGCAGGCGCCGCTGAAACAGAACCCCGTATCCCGCCGGACCCTCCCCGGATCCCGCTCGCAGGCAAACCCCGCGTCAATACCGGATTTTCTCCAGGCCCTCAGAATGAACCCGGAAAGGTATAGATAGGAGTCAGTCACGCTCATACCCCGCAGCATCCCGGCCGAGCAGAGCAGGCTGTAGGTAACCTCGTCATCGTGAAGAATCGCGCTTCCCCCAGTAAGGCGGCGCGCTATATCCAGGCCCTCGGCTGAGCACCTGTCAAGATCAAGGATTTCCTCAGGCTGCTGGAAACGCCCCACTGAAACCGCAGGGGGAGACCAGGTGTATATACGGATAAAAGGAACCGAGACCCCGGGAGAAAATCCCTCAAAAAGCGCCCTGTCAACCGCCATATTATACCTGCCCGGCGCCGGAGGCGTCCTTATCAGGCGCCACCTCATTCCAGAGAGGCCAGTTTAAGGCTCCGGGCGGCCCCGGTCTCGTCCAGTCTCCCTGCCGGAGCACCGCGCGGCGCCCGGCGAAGTTCTTCGGGGTCGCGGGAAGCAAGTTCCGCCGCTTCCTTCATAGCCTCCGCGAAGGCATCCAGGGTCTGTTTTGACTCTGTCTCAGTCGGCTCTATCATCATAGCTTCGCTTACTATAAGCGGAAAATATACTGTGGGCGGGTGTATCCCTTTATCTATAAGAAACTTGGCCACATCGTAAGCGCTTACCCCGTGCTTTTTAAGCCCGGAAGCGGAAAGTACAAACTCATGCAGGCATCCCTCCCCGAACGGAATCTCATAAAACCGGCGGAGCTTCTCTTTCAGGTAATTGGCGTTAAGAACGGCCATCTCCGAGATAAGTTCCAGCCCCTCTCCGCCGCAGAGGAGAATATAGGCGTAAGCCTTCACAAGGACCCCGAAGTTTCCGAAGAAACAGGAGAGACGGCCTATGCTCCCATCCCGGTCTTCCACCACTTCAAACCGGTCTTTTACCTTAACGACCCGGGGAACCGGCAGAAACTCTCTCAGCTCCTCTTTTACGCATACCGGACCGGCGCCGGGCCCACCGCCGCCGTGAGGGGTCCCGAATGTCTTATGGAGGTTCACGTGCATTATATCAAACCCGGCGTCTCCCGGCCTGAACTTTCCCATCAGGGCGTTGAGGTTGGCCCCGTCACAGTACATAAAAGCCTCAGATCCGCGGGCCGCGGCGGCTATCTTATCAACCGCCGGGTTAAATATCCCGAGAGTATTGGGGCAGGTCATTAGAACCGCGGCGGTTGAAGGCCCGAGTTTTCTGATAAACTCATCATAGTCCATTAAACCGTCCCGCCCGGTTCCCACCGTAACCACTTCATACCCGGCCATCCGGGCCGTAGCCGGATTGGTTCCGTGGGATGTATCCGGGACTATAACATGATCCTTAACGCGCCCCGCGGCCTCGTGAGCAGCCCTTACCATAAGCATCCCGGCCAACTCTCCCTGAGCCCCGGCCATAGGCTGGAGCGAGACCGCGTCCATCCCCGTTATCTCAGCCAGCATTTCTTCAAGCTCGTATATCAGCCTGAGGGATCCCTGGACCTTCTCAGGGGCGATCACGGAAGCGTAGGGGTGAGCGGAAAGGAACCCCTCCTCCTCAGCGGCTTTTTCCAGAACTTTAGGGTTATACTTCATCGTGCAGGAACCAAGCGGGTAGAAGTTTCTGTCAACGGAAAAATTCATCCTTCCCAGGGCGGTAAAATGCCTCACCGCATCGAGTTCACTCACCTGCGGAAGGGACGGAGGTTCTTTCCTTCTGAGATGCGGCGGTATATCCGCGGGAACGGAAACGCCGCCCGGAACACGCGCCCCTTTCCTTTCCTCAACGGATTTCTCGAATATAAGCTCCATCAGACCATCTCCCCGAGTGCTTCTGCAAACCTGTCTATCTCTTCCTTTGTCCTTGTTTCGGTCACCGCCGTAAGCATAAGGTTATCCATACCCCTGTAGAACCTGCCCAGCGGGATCCCGCCCAGAAACCCTTTTTCCTGAAGCCCGGATACAGCTTTCTCAGCGCTTACGGGAAGGTTCAGAACAAACTCGTTAAAGAACGGACCGGAGTTCTCAATACCGAACCCTTTCTTCTTCAATTTCTCGGAGACGCAGGCGGCCAGGGAGGCGTTCTTTTCGGCCAGGGAAACAAACCCTTCTTTACCTATAAGGGTCAGGTAAACAAGGGCTCTCAGTGCGCAGAGGTTCTGGTTAGTGCATATATTGGAAGTTGCCCGTTCGCGCCTTATGTGCTGCTCCCTGGCCTGGAGCGTCAGAACAAAACCTCTCTCTCCCGACGCATCCCTGGTCTCCCCGGCAATCCTTCCCGGAAGCTTCCTTACATATTTTTTCCGGCAGGCAATAAACCCGCCTCCAGGACCCCCGAAACTCAGGCGGTTGCCCAACGGCTGAATCTCCCCAACCGCTATATCAGCCCCCATCTCCCCCGGGGACTTCAGTAGACCGAGCGAAACAGGGTACACGGACCCTACCGAAATAACCCCCCGCTTTCGCGCTGCGGCTGCCGCTTCCGTAAAGTCTCTTATGTTTCCGAAAAAATCCGGGTTCTGAAATATGAAACAGGCGGCGGAATCGTCCGCCTCCTCCGGCAGGGCGTCACTTTCCGGAGAAACGGAAACCGCTTTGGCCAGCGCCGGGAAGCAACCACAATACCTGAGGTAAGAGCTTATGACCTTTACGTAAAGCGGGTTTACTCCCCTCTCAATAACTATTTTTCGGCGCCCTGTTATTCTTGCCGCCATAAGCGCGGCTTCCGCAAGCGCGGTGGCTCCGTCATAAACCGAGCCGTTTGCAACCTCCATTGAGGTCAGACGGCAGATAGCCGACTGAAACTCAAATAAGGCCTGCAGGGTTCCCTGCGAAGCTTCACCCTGGTAGGGGGTATACGGGGTGTAGAACTCCGGGTTTGACGCAACAGCATCTACCGCGGCAGGTATAAAGTGCTGATAGAAACCGCCGCCGCAGAACGATATGAGGGGTGAGTTGAGCCGGGCAAGGGTCCTTGTTTTTCTCAGCATCTCCTGTTCGTCAAGAGCTCCGGGAAGGTTAAGCGCCTCCGGTCTCAGACGTCCGGGAATTGCACTGAAAAAATCCTCCGCGGAGGATACCCCGCACCTGCGCAGCATCCCGGCAACCTCGTCCGGGGTATGGGGAAGGTTAACCAAGGGTTTCCAGGTAACGGCTGTAATCGGTCTCATCCATAAGCCCACCGGTCTCTGAAGGATCGGAGATTTCCATTTTCAGTATCCACCCTTCTTGCCGGGGGTTTTCTCCGGCCTGCTCGGGCTCATCCACAAGCAGCGGATTGGTTTCAATGACTTTCCCCGAAACAGGGGCGTAAACCTCCCCCGCCGCTTTAACGGACTCAATCTCGCAGATCACTTCACCCCTTGCAAAGAGATCGCCCTCGCGAGGCATTTCAACGTAGGTTATATCCCCAAGTTCCTCCGCGGCGTATTCGGTGATACCGATTACAGCGGTCTTCCCTTCAACCCTTACCCATTCGTGTTCTTTTGAAAAATAAACCATTACTTCCCCTTCCTGTTCTTGCGCGGGTCATATAAGCGGGAGGTCCGATACCCGGGCCGCGCAGTCGCGTCCGGACCGCTTTACGGTAACTCCGGTCCCCGGTTCAGAATACTCGCGCCTGATATATCCCATTGCTATCCCCCGTTGCAGGGAGGGAGAGAACCCCCCGCTTGTCACCCGGCCGACTTTTTTTTCCCCGGAAAAAATACCGGACCCGGCCCTCGGCGCGCGCCTTGTCTCTGAGACCAGCCCCATTCTCACACTCTCAGTTCCTTTATCTTTTATATCCTCCAGGGCCTCTTTTCCGCGGAAATCCTTTTCAAAATCCAGAAACCTCTCAAGCCCGGCCTCAAAGGGGTTTACTCTCTCATCTATATCCGACCCGTAAAGAACCAGTCCAGCTTCCAGCCTGAGAAGATCCCTTGCCCCTAGACCGGCCGTCCTGACCCCCGGGTGGGAAAGGATCTTATTCCATAACTCCGGAACCTTACCCGGAGGAAGGTATATCTCAACACCGGGTTCGCCCGTGTACCCGGTCCTGCTCAGAAGACAGGGGATACCGCCAAGCCGGATCTCTGTGAAAGAAAAAGGCTTAAGGCTAAACTTCAGGGAGAACAGCTCTTCCAGCACCCGGAAAGAGCGCGGGCCCTGCAGGTCTATTTTAGCGTTCCTCTCTGATGGATAAGATATCCCGGGAGCAGCATCCCCCAGGATTCTCTTTACTCCCGCCCCGCTCCCCGCGTTAAGCACAAATAGAAGGGCATCGCTATCCAGCCTGTAGACCAGGAGGTCCTGTAGTATCCCTCCGCTGTTGCTGAGCATAAGAACATAACGCGCCTTCCCGGGCGGCGCCGAACGCAGTTTCCGGGTAAAAAACGGCTCCATTCTTTCAAAACTTCCCCTGTATAACAGCTGGTCCATATGGCAGGTATCAAAGAGGGCGGCTTCTTGCCTGCACCACCGGCTCTCTTCAAGAATGGAGGAGTATGAGATAGGCATGCGCCAACCGTTGAATTCCCCCATCCTGGCTCCTGATTCCCTGTGTTTTTCAAATAGCGGTGTTTTCTTAAGCATATGTAATTTCCCTTAAAAAGTAAGTCCCGGACCGGACGGGTTAAGGAAGCCCGGAGTTTTACCGCCATTTTATGCCTTAGCCCTTACTTTGTCAAACCATCCCCTGAAATTCTGTCCGATTACTTTGCAATACGGCCCCTAATAAATTAAACTTTCCTCTGAATATTTCCGTTGAAACTGCCAGAGTAAAATATGTTTGAATCTTTAAAGCTTAAACTGGGAAGAAACCTTTCCGGCGCTATCCGCGCCCTGGCTGCCGGGGTGTCCCTGGCTCTTTTAACCGCCTCCCTGCCTGCTGCGGAACCCCTCCCGGATATATCCGGGCTCCCCGATGACGATTTCTATGAACTCATACAGAAACGTATCCTGGATTATTTCCTGGAGGAATCAATCCCCGGAGCCGGACTCGTAAAGGACAGGGCGAATAATTTCGGTAAATGCTACTCGGATTACGCAAGCATAGCAGCCGCCGGTATGGCGCTGGGTGTCTTCGGCGCGGCCGAAAGCCGTGGTTGGCTGGAGACCGGAGAGGCTTACGAAAGAGCTCTCCGCATAGTCGAGACCTACCATTCCGCGGATGAAAACCCCGACGCTGACGCCGAGGGAATGGTGCACTGGAAGGGGTTCTTCTACCACTGGAGCGACCTTGAGGGGAACCCTGACCCGGCCAGCGAGATATCTACCATAGATACAGCTATACTTGTAGCGGGAATGCTCTTTGCCGGAGAGTACTTCAGGGATTATGACGGGGGAGAGCTTCTGGTCCTGGCCGAAGAAGTATACGAAAGAGTGGACTGGGTATGGATGACAAACGAAAACCCGCAGGGTTTTCTCGAATGGGGCTGGAGACCCGGAAGAGGGTTCAGCGAGGGGATAATGGGCGGGTTCAGCGAAGCTGTCCTGGCCTACATACTCGGAGCCGGGGCCCCCGACGAATCCAGGAGACTTGATGATTCCGGGTGGAATAATATGGGGCGCGGCAGGGCGGCTACAAAGTCCCTTGAGTATATATTTGAGAAGCAGCTCTTCGCCCACCAGTACCCCCTTATCTTCATTGACCTTGCCGGAAGAAGGGATGCGCACGCCTGCTACCCGGCAAACGCTTACAAGGCCACAGTGCACCACAGGCGCTACGCCCACCTGAACCCCTCGGGGATGAGGACCTACTCAGCATACAGCTGGGGGCTGGGCGGATCCGACGGGCCATACGGGTACCGCGGGTACGGAATAGGCGACGATGACGGGACCGTGGCCCTTTCCAACCTGGGAGCGGCGGCCCCGGAGCTTCCCCGGGGAACAGCCGATTCACTGAGACAGATATATACCTTATATGGAGAACAATTATGGGGGAAATACGGGTTCTGCGACAGCTACAACACCGACCCTTCGGTAAGCGAAAAGTTCAACCTGGAGGATATGTGGCGCACCGAGTATGCGATAGGCGTCCAGCAGGGGGCAGTATTTCTTGCAATTGAGAACCTGCGTTCTGGGCTTATCCGGGAGACCACGATGCGGTCGGAGCATATACAGGATGCTCTTGGGAGGCTTGGGTTTACCGAAAACACCGCACCCCCTTCACCTCCCGGAAACCCGGAGGCCAGGATATTTGGAGACCAGGTTCTCCTGACCTGGACCGCCCCGGGAAACAGCTCCGATACAGGGAGCGTTACGGACGGGATTTATGAGGCCAGGTTCGGTTTTGAGTACGCGGGTTCCCCGGAACTCCTCCCGGAGGAGTACCTGGACCACGATATAATCCGCAACGCCTCTTTCAACCCGGGGGAGAGCCAGGAGATGAGTTTCAGCCTCAGAGAAGAGTACTCCTGCCTGCTAATGGATTATACTGACGCGGGGTTCTGGATACGGGCAGCCGACGATACCTTCAACTTCTCTCCGTTTGCCCGGGCTGAGGTGATTGAGAACCTGCTCAGGAACCCCGGGTTCAGGGAGGGAACGGGTCAGGATACCTGGATGGACGGGCAGGACCTTGAAATAGACCACTGGGGTTACTACGGCGGAGGCTGGTGGTCCGAGAGCGGAGGCGACGACCCCGAAGCCGCAGAGGGCGTATATATGATAAAACGGTGGGAGCCGGAAACAGGGACTTACCAGGACTTTTACGCTCAGGGGGGGAGACCCTATGTTTTCAGCCTTTATGTATATGACAATGAGCTGGACCGAGAGGGTGAGGACGAGAGGCTGGGGGAAGGCTCAAAAGTCGTCCTCTCTGTAGAGTGGTTTGATTCCGACCCAGCCTCAGGCGGAGAAAAAATTGAAACCTCCGTTATAGATTTTCTCTCCGGCGGTGGGGAGACCGATACCTGGGTAAAACTTGAAGGGGTGCGGACAGCCCCCGGAGAGGCCGCCTTCGGCAGGTTCCTCATAACCACCGAAACCAGAGAGGGTGAAACCTGGAGCGGCGGAGCATATTATGACGGAGCCTCCCTATCCATATACAGGTTTGAGGACCAATCTTCCGAGGTATGGTCAAACGGCGCCCTGATATCCGAACTCACATTAAAGGCGGATGCCTTTGAGTTCCCTGTAAGAGTCGCGGTATCGGAACTCACCGTCCCGCAGGAAGAGGCGGCTGAAAAGGCCTCGGGGAACCTGCCGGAAGGTTCCCTGGGACCTCTCACGGAACTCAGAAAATATACCATCCTGGATGAATTCGACAACCCCGTTACGGAGACCACCTCACTTCCGGGGGGAATAAGGGTAAGGTTTTATTATCCGCCGGATCTCTCCCGCGCGCAGGTAAACGCCATCACCCCTGTCAGGCTCAGGGAATCCGAAGAAAGATGGGAGCCCCTTGAGAGATACGGAGAAGACCGCGCAGCCGGGTGGATAGAAACCCGTCTGAACTCTCTCTCGGTCCTGGGGATACTCTCTTACCCGTTCGGCAGCCTTGAAATGGCTTACGTATACCCCAACCCCCTCAGGCCGGGCACATCCGATTACGGGGCGGCTGACGGGGAGAGGGGGGCGGTTATCTCAAACCTTCCCCGGAAAACCCGTATAAGAATATTTAATATAGCCGGAGAACTTGTTGAGGAGTTTGAACATACCGGGGGGGCTTCAGCCAGGTGGGCAGGGGCGGAGAAGGTTTCTTCAGGGGTCTATATAATCTCACTCAGCTCCGGCGGAGAGAGAAGAAACCTCAAATTCGCGCTAATCAGGTAAGACCGCTACTAAAAAACAACCGTTTCCGACGGGAGGGATCCGCCTGAAATGTAAAGAGGTATCCCACCCATCCCCAGAGAGCCCAACGCATCTCTTACAGCCGCCGCGGCCTTAACGGGGGTATTGCACTGCCGGCTGAGGTGCGCGAGTATTATGGCCGACGGGGGGCTGCCGGAGGCCTGCATTACGGATCTCAGGAACCCCGCGCAGGCGGCGTTTGAAAGGTGGCTGGAGCGTATGCGTCTTTTAAGCCAGGCAGGGCGGGAAGAGCTCTCAAGCATCTGCAAGTCGTGGTTTGACTCTATAACTATAACATCCGAACCGGCGAATTTTTCAACCAGGTGTTCCCCGGGAGGCCCAAGGTCAGTGGCAATGGTTATCTTTCTTCCTCCGCCGCGAAGGATATACCCGTAACACCTGTCGGAATCGTGGTCCACCTCGAAAGCCTCTACTTCAAAATAACCCGCCCCGAACCTTTCGCGCCCAAAGGCCCTTATATGAGACCTTTCAAGTATCCCGAACTTTTCCGTAATACGGCTTACTATATCAAAATGGCAGAAGACCGGGACCCCCGCGCCAAGGAGCCTTTTAAGAAGTGGAGCCTTTATATGGTCACCGTGGGTATGGGTCATCAGCACGCCGGATATCCCGCTGAGACGTATCCTGGATTCATCCAGGTTTTTAACGGTACGGTTCACGGGTAGTCCGCAGTCCACCAGGAGAGCCCCGCCCGGGGCCCATACCGCCGTGCAGTTCCCGGCGCTGTCGCTTCCTATGACTCTTACGTTTATTGCCATTTAAAGTGTCGCGCGGTCCAATGTAAACTTACATAATAACCTGAGTGAAGTGTAGCAATAAATCAGATAAAAGTTAAGTGCCTGTTCTTGCAAAAAGTCTTTTCCAATCCAAAGATGAGCCTGAAGCAGAGTCATGCTGCCTTTCTGATTGTAGCAAATAATTCATCCCTTTTCTTTTGCACAATCTCCGCCATCTCGTTATCCGTATACCTGCT
>SLGR01000237.1 GCA_007136585.1 Candidatus Sumerlaeota bacterium
CTTCTGAGAAACCCCTCCTTATCCGCGTCAAGTATCCCTATCAGAGAAACCTCGGGAAGATCCAGCCCCTCCCTTAAAAGGTTAACTCCGATAAGGCAGTCATAATCGCCTTTCCTTAATCCTGTAAGTATATCTATTCTTTCAAGAGTATCAATCTCAGAGTGCATATATGCCGCCTTCAAGCCCCTGGCGGATAGAAAATCAGCCAGGTCCTCGGCCATCCGCTTGGTGAGTGTCGTAACCAGGACCCGCCCGCCCCGTGAGGCGGCCCTGAGTATCTCGCGCTCTATATCCTCCACCTGGTTCTCAACCGGCCTTATCTCAACCTCGGGGTCAACGAGCCCGGTGGGCCTTATTATAAGTTCCGCGACCTCCACACCCGGGATACCCAGCTCGTAGGGGCCGGGGGTAGCCGAGACATATATGGCACGGTCAAGGAGTTTTTCAAACTCACTGAACTTTAAAGGACGGTTATCCAGGGCCGACGGAAGCCGGAACCCGTGTTCAACCAGGTTAAGCTTCCGAGACCTGTCACCGGCATACATAGCCCTGACCTGAGGCAGGGTCACGTGCGATTCATCAATAACAGTAAGAAATTTTTCCGGGAAGTAGTTAATAAGACACGGGGGGGGGCGGCCGGGCTTCCTTCCGGAAAAATGCCGGGAATAGTTCTCTATCCCGTGAGTGTACCCAGTTTCCCTCAGCATCTCTATATCATACTCTGTGCGCATCTTAAGGCGCTGCGCCTCAAGGTGTTTTTTCTGAGAGTTAAGCTCCTGAAGCCGCTCTTTGAGTTCACTCCTGATTGAAACGACCGCGGGGTCTATCTTTTCCCTTCTCATAACAAAATGAGTGGCCGGGTAAACAACGAAAAACTCGTGATCTTCCGTTTTTTTTCCCGTAAGAGGATCTATACCCGATAGGGATTCTATGCGGTCACCGTCAAGCCGGACCCTGACGGCCTCCCCGGCGCTCTCGGCGGGAAAAACATCCAGTACACCGCCCCGTACCCGAAACTTCCCGTTTACAAACTCCGTATCGTTTCTCTCATACTGTATAGCCGTAAGATCCATACAGAGTTTCTTCCGGGGATATGAAGCTCCCCTCCTAAGCATAACCAGAGTCTGCCGCCACTCCTGCGGGTCACCGATCCCGTATATGCACGATACTGAAGCGACTATGATAACGTCTTTCCTTGAAAGCAGGGCCGAGGCGGCTTTCAGACGGAGACGCTCTATCTGGCGGTTTATGGCTGAATCCTTCTCTATGTAGGTATCGGAGTGGGCTATGTAGGCCTCAGGCTGGTAATAGTCGTAATATGAAACAAAGTATTCTACAGCGTTTTCCGGAAAGAAAGACTTAAACTCGCTGTAAAGCTGAGCCGTCAGTGTTTTGTTATGGGAGATAACAAGTGTCGGGAGTTTTGTCTCCTGGATAACCCGGGCCGCGGTATAGGTTTTCCCGGAGCCGGTAACCCCCAGGAGGACCTGGCTGCGTTTCCCCAGCCTTATGTTTTCCGAGAGTTTTTTAATTGCAGCCGGCTGATCACCGCGGTCGGTAAAATCTGTTTTCAGCTTAAATTCCAAGTTTTAAGTTCTTTGGCAAGTTCGTGATCCGTATAATCCAGTCCCAGCGGAACAAGAGCGGCATAACCCCGTCTTATCGCCTCAAAATCAGTCCCTTTCTCATTCACATTATCAAGCCTCTCCCCTATAATCCAGTAATATTTGCGCCCGGCGGGGTCCACTCTCTCCCTGACCTTACGTTCGTATATTCTCACCCCCAGACGGCAGAGGCATACCCCTTTTGGATACTCCCGTTCCGGAAGGTCGGGAATATTCAGGTTAAGAAACCTTCTCCGCGGAAACCCGTTTTCAAGGACCTCCCGGGCCACCCGAAAGGTTATATCGGCGGCCATTTCATAGTTTCTGTGAGTATCCTCAACAAGGGACGAAGCAAGGGAAGGGATCTCAAGCAGCGCCGCCTCTCTTGCCCCGGCCACGGTTCCGGAATAATTTACATCATCTCCGAGGTTGGCCCCAATGTTTATTCCCGATACGACAAGATCAACACTGTCCCCCATAATATCAAGAACCCCCACCCTTACACAATCGGCGGGGCTGCCGCTTACGGAATATTTCCCGGCGGATATTCGGCATACCCTGACGGGTTTATGCAGGGTAATGGAGTTGCCCATAGCGTTTTTGGGCCCTTCAGGAGCAGCTATAGTAACCTTTCCAAGTTCGGATAACCTGTCTCTAAGAAGATCAAGGGCCGGGGCCCTTACCCCGTCATCATTAGTTATAAGAATTTTTTTCAATTTCTTCCCTTTCGTATTTCCATTCCGGGAACCGGAACAGGGACCTTACCCCGAATCCGGCCTGATTTTAATATAAAGTTTCCTGCTTCGCGGCCCGTCGTACTCGCAGAAGTATATCCCCTGCCAGGTTCCAAGGAGAAGATCCCCTTCGCTTATAATTACATCCAGAGAAGTCCCCGTAAGCGTTGACTTGATATGAGCATCCGAGTTTCCCTCCGAGTGCCTGAACCCCGGGTCGCTCAGAGGTATTTTTTTATTTAAAAAGGCAGTTATATCCGCAGTCACATCCGGGTCCGCATTCTCGTTTATTGTAACCCCGGCCGTGGTATGGGGAACGAACAAGAGGCAGCTCCCTCCTGATACCCCGGAAGAAGCAACCGCCTTCCTTACTTCCCGGGTAATATCAATAAGCTGGCTCCTGGAAGAGGTTTCCACATTTATCCGCGTAAGTCTCTCGCTGTTCATAAAATTTCCTCCCGCACAAGTTTTATCTGCTAAACCCGCGAAACTTCCGTAACTCTTCTGCTCCTTCAAGGGGGCACTCGCCTTCTGACCGGATATTAACTCCGGCCTAGCCCCTGAGTTTATAAGCTCCTCGGGTTTTCCGAAAAGTTTTCTGCGCGGACTCCGGATTCTGCTATTTATTTAAAAATACCGGCAGGCAGCGGCGGCTTCCTGAGTTTCCGGGTTTTTTATATTCCCTTTTAATCAGTAGCGGTTTTACCCGCAGGGCTGTCTTAATTCCGCGGGGAAAGGATCTCCGCACTCAACCGTCACAGCTTACTTTAGATCTTCCGGGGCGGCCAGTTCGGCTGTCTGGTTCAATCCGCCCATAAAAAGCGGGCTTCTCAGGGCAAAAAGTTCCGGCGCATCAGAAACATAGAA
>SLGR01000046.1 GCA_007136585.1 Candidatus Sumerlaeota bacterium
CATACGGGATACTGCTCTCACCAGATGTAGACGATAGTGGGGGACTCGGTATTACCGTCCAGGGGTTTTTCGGTCAGTTTATGCTGGGAGAGAGAGAGTTAGACTGGGGAGTCGAAATAGGGACCCAGAAACTCTGGGACGAAGAGTTCTTTTCAGCCAGGACAATGCCTATACTGGCGCTTGCCAGGTATAATATGGAACCTATGGATGGTGGAATAACCCCTTATATCCTCATGGGAGCGGGGTTTTTCCGGACATCCTGGGAAGTTGAAATACCCGGGGTACTCACAATGAGCGACAGTGATCTTGATTTCGGTATATCGCTGGGTCTGGGAGGACGGATGGAGCTCTCCGATACAATGTTCGGGGACGCCCTTATCAGGTATTCCCGCATATTTGACGATGTGGCCGATGATTCCGCCTCTATGCTCAATATAGGGGTAAATGTAGGAACGTTCTTCTAAGAAGTTCAGAAGACCGTATTTAAAACGCCGGGCGGAGAGGTTTTACCTGCCGCCCGGCGTTTGTTATAATACACGGTATGAGAAACTTAATTCTAAGGGTTCTTTCCGCGGCAACGCTGACCTTTGCGGTTCTTCTTCCTTCCGAGCCCCGGGCAGGGTATGATATCTTTGAAGAAAGCGGGAACCTCACAAGGCGTATCATCTCAACCCCGATTGACGGTATATGGAACTACATATTACACGACCTGGACCTTGAAGATGAAGAAAGAGCTGAACTTTCTGAGACCGCCTCAAGGTATTCGTTTGAAAACGCGGGGCTGATAAACGAGCTGCGCCTAAAGACAAGAGAGCTAAGCGATATAATAGCCTCGGATTCTCCCCGGATGAGCAGGGCGGACTCCCTTATGGAAAGCATATCCGCGCTCCAGGGAGAGATATACTCTAATAGGGTACGTGTATACTCTAAAGCCTCAGAGATCCTTGACCGGGGTCAGTTCACCCGGGTAAGAAGCATTTTCCTTAGAGTTGCCGACCCGGAACTACGATAACGGGTATAAACGGGTTATAACCGCAACGGAGGCTTTCTTTAAAAAACGAATAGTCTCCCTTTAGGAAAGGTCATCCTTCAAAGTTCCACCCCTCGGTCTCTACCGCCCAGCTGTTATGGTCTGTAAGATAAGTCAGCGTATTTTCAAGGATATCCCGGTGGGACTTCTCTTCCTTTACAATAAACTCCGCAAGCTCCGCGGCCTCTCCTCCCATTCCGGCAAGTTTCCGACTGTAATGCCTGATACCTTCTTCCTCCATACGTATGGCCGTCCTTAAGGCCTCCGTCTCCCGGGCGTCAATATCAATGGACTCACGGACCTCCCCGGGTATATCAGAGAAGATACTCCGGACCTTTTCCGGGAAGGGCTTTTTATCCTGCTCCCCGGCTTTGAACCCCATCCCACGGGAGGCCTCCTCAAGTTTCTCCAGGTGTTTCTTCTCGTCCTCCACAAGTGAGAGAAAGAGCCTTTTCCCCACGGGGTTATCAACCATCTCCGCTGTCTCTGTGTAAAACCTTATCCCGTCCTTTTCCATCTGTATGGCTGATTCAATAACTTCTCTGGCTTCGGCATCCATTTCTTAAACTCCTTTTCTTCTTACTTATCCCTTAAACTTAAGGGGATTATATAAATTTTACAGCTCCCTGTAAAAAAAACCCCGCTCCGGAGGAGCTCCGGAGCAGGGTTTTAAGGTAGGGCAGGGTAGGTATTAGTACCTGAGCGTAGCTGTTATGGAAGCGGCGGGCTGCTGAGCTATCCCGCTTGTAAACCAGCCTCCTGTAAAGAGTATCTGCTGGTTAATGACAGCGTCTATTACCAGGTCCTGCATCGGGACTATCCCCAGTCCGAACGAAAGGTTCGTTACGGCGCCGGTGGCAGCCACGTTATCAGTTGTGGTCTCGGATTGGAAGCTGCCCTGGTTCTCATAGGCGGCCCCGGTCCAGTTTATAAGCTTCTGGTCTACTTCAACGACCCTCCTGTTAATTATCTCCCTGTCGAGCCCCAGCCTTGAGACTATCCTGTTAGAGATGGTGTACTCAAGGGCCAGATTGAGCGGGACTATGAGGTCTTTTGTCTCGGTTGTCCGGTCAACAGCGGTACCGCTCCGGGTAGGCGAGTTGTTACTGACCTTATCCGTGAGGGTATTCGTGACGCTGTTAAGCGAAACGCCGGCTATCATCAGAGCGCGCTCGGTGATGCTGCGGTTTATAGCAGCGCCAAGGGTGATATCCGTTGTCGTATTCTCGGTGTTTAGGTCATAAGTCACGTCAAAGACATTATCCGCTTCAGGGGTCGTGTTCTGTCTCCTTGCGAACTTGGCGGATATATCCCGGGACTCATACTCAAGATAGGCGATAAGAGTGGCGTTCTCAAGCGGGATAATCCCTCTTCCGGTGAGGGTCATATTCATACCGTTATCCATCTCAAACTTTGAGTTTTCGGTCTTACGCCATACATCGTTGCCAGAGGTTACGTCAGTTACACGGTTATCTATCTCAACGGTATTCTCGGCGCTGAGAAGGTTAAGCGCAAGCGCGACGTCAAGGACCGAAAGCGGGCCCACGTCCTCTGTTTTCATACCGAGAACAACCCCCATATCGGAGTTTGTAAAGCTCTCGTCATTCCTGAAATCTCCGACAGCAACAGGGTCGGTAAGGGCTGAATCGGAGTACTCACGGGTATTGGAGGCCATTGAGAGCCGGGCTCCCACAAGCATATTGTCCAGGGCCCTGCTTCCCGCAAGATCAAACTTTCCGATAGGCGCTGTGAAGTCTCCGGCGAGTCCGAGGTTGGGGGCTCCGGGCATCACAAAGCCGATATCCACAGCCGGGAACTGGTTAATCGCCGCGCCTCCAAGGTTACCCACGTACGGCCTTGCGATAAAAGCCGCTACATCGGCGGGGTCCATTCCAAGCGAGAGACCGCCCCAGTGGCTGGCGGGACCGATATTTACCAGCTCGCCCCATATGATATTGGTATTCTCACTGGTCCTTGCCGGGTTCATCCACATAAGGGTATCATCTTCCTCGATCATCCAGCCAGGAACGCCAAGGCCGTTTACCCGGGCAAAGGACGCAAACGAAGCGCTTGTGCATACCGCAAGCGCTGTCATAACTAAAATAAACTTTCTCATAATCTTTCTCCTAAATTCTTCTCTTCTTCCAACTCTAACTTTTCCATA
>SLGR01000205.1 GCA_007136585.1 Candidatus Sumerlaeota bacterium
CGGAACCCTACGGTTTTGCTGTATCCAGCCTTACGGCTGTTTTCAGCGGTTCGGATTTCCGGCAGGAGTGGGTCTCCTCCCCGGAACATATTTTCAGGGACCTTGAAAGGGGGGTGACATACTGGGTAGGCGTAGAGGTCATAGACAGGGCCGGAAACAGCGCCTGGTCCGATACCTTAAGCGCCCTCACCCTGACTGAGAAGTATTATGTTGAGGAAGAGTTTGAGTTTTACGACGAGGCCTTCCCTGGAAGCTCCGCCCGGGTCGTGGTTCCGGCCGGGACTTTCGGTGATAACCCTGTGCGGGGAGAGGTAAGGGACCTTGAGGCCGCGGAGGCGGAGAAAGCCGCGGAGGCCGATTCCGCCCTCCCGGGGATCAGGCATGTCGCGGGTCCCCGGAGATATCTCATTATTGACGCTGACGGGAACCCTGTGAGTGATTTCTCCGGGGTTCCGGAAGGGGGGATACGGATGGTATTTGAGTTCCCTGAGGGTTTGTCGCGTTCCGATACTGATAATCTCCGTATAATAAAACTTGAGGGGGAAAACTGGAGAGTTATTGAGGAATATGATATAAACAGGCAGGAGAGGGTTATAGAGACAGCTCTTTCCGGGCTCTCGGTATACAGCCTGGCGGTCCTTCCTTTTGAGACTGTTTCCGGGGTTTACGTTTATCCTAACCCTCTTAAACCGGGGGATCCGGATTACGGTTCGGTTTCAGGTGGCGGGGCGGTAATAGCGGGGGTTCCCGGGGGAGCCTATTTAAGGGTTTTTAATATAGCGGGAGAGCTGGTTGACGAGTTTAAGGCGGATAAGGATGCGACAAGTTTTAATTGGGAGAATGCCGGGGGCCTGGCCTCCGGGGTTTATATACTTGCGGTCAGCCATAATGGGGATACCAGGGTTATAAAGTTCGCGGTGGTGCGGTAAGTGAAAAATAAATGAAATGCCTAAAAAAATTTTAATAGCTGATGATGATATTAATTTAAGAGGAGCGTATAAGATATTATTCAGTTCCGAGTATGATGTGGTTGAGGCAAGCAACGGCAGGGAACTTGTAGAGAAGGCCTTCGAGGTAAAGCCTGATATAATAATCACGGATATAGTAATGCCTGCGCTTAGCGGATACAGAGCGATTCAGAAACTGGACAGGGACAAAAAGTTTAAAAACACGGTAGTGGTTTTTAACTCTGGAAATATAACAGACCAGGACATTTATGAAATGCATAAACCTAAAAATATGCACTCGGTTTTTATTGATAAACCCTTCAATAAGAAAGATCTTTCAAAAAAGATTGAATATCTTATCAATAAGTTGGAAAAGAGCCGTGAAGGTTCGGGCCAGGATTAATAAAAGTATTCTTTACCTATTTCTGATTTCGTCTGTCCCGGGAAATCAGCCTTAGGAGAAAAGAAGCATCTGCCGGGGAGCGTTGACCCTTCCGCAGATAACAGAGCTTACCCCGGGCGCCCGGTGAAGTATCTCCCTGGCCAGCTCTTTTGCTTCTTCTGAGCTTCCAGCCGAGACGTTATTCAGCAGCACTGCCGTCCGGGTCGCGGGGGGTCTTCCCTTAAGGAGCCCCTGGGGGTGTTCAAGAAGCGTCAGGATATCCCGGGGCTCTATGACCGATTCAAGGGGTTTTCCGATTATCCTTGAGAGTATTCTTGGACGGTGCGTGTTTGAGAAATTAAGTTTTTTCCCTACGATCCCGTACCCTGCGACCGCTATAAAGAGGGTGGTGCATCTCGGTACCGCGGGTTCGTAGCGGTGGGGGGCCTTAAGGGGTTTCTTCGCGGCGCTGTCGGCCTCCACTATCATATAATCAAAAGCGACCTCCCGGTTGAGTTGTTCTGCCTGGAGCGTAGAAAGACCTTTTATCTTTCCGCCCCTTATCAGCCTTTTTGCCACAAGGACAGGATCTTCAGGGATACTCTTATGAATTTTTCTTAGAGTCTCTTTCGTCAGTTCACCCGAATATCTTATGAGGTTGCTACCCATTGTTTTCTGTTCCAGATGGGTTGTGGAGGTCAGTAGCACCCTGCGGTTTTCGTGGGAGAGCTCTTTTGCCAGGCGCAACATCGCCGAGGTTTTCCCGCCGGCCCCGACCAGGGATATTATATCCCGGCGCGGGTTCAGTTTAAGGGCTTGATAAAAGTGGTCAAAGTATTTCCTGCCTGTCATAAGGGGCTCCGGTTTTTTGGACCGCGGAGATTCTCCGCAGGACCTCGTTTAAGACTGATCTTATTCACCTGAAGGAGCCTTTCCCGAGACCCAGGTAAGGAGAGCTTCAAGTACCCCTCCTGCTACACACCTGGACCTGTCCGAGACCGTAAATACGTGTCTGCGTATGCCCCGGGGGTCTATATCGCAGAGTTTCTCCCCTTTCTTTAAATGAAGGCCTTCAGCGGACAGTCCCCTTATTACGCCGTGGATCCCGGCCCGGAGTTCTCTTCCGGCTACCCATCCTATGAGCTCGTTCTTCTGGACTATGTCTCCTATCTGTTTAAGGGGTTTAAACTTACCTTCAGAGGGGGCCCTGAGGACTCTTTCAACGGTAGCCCCTTCAATAGGTCCGGGTCTTCCGGTGTGATCTTCGGCGCAACCGCTCCATATAACGTGTCCCAGGTTGTGTCCCCGGCCGGTCTCTATGACACAGTCAATATCCTCAGGGGCCTGGAACCCCGGCCCCAGCCCTACTGTAAAAGGGGCCTCGCCCCTGGATGTAATGCGTCTTTCTCCGCTTTTAAGGGCGGCATCAATTATCACGTCAAACTGGGTAAGGGGCAAAAAATCATCGTTTATTGTAAAAACCGGTATGAAATCACCCTTAAAATCCGGAGGTTCCGTTACCCTTCGGGCTCTTACCCCCTCAATAGCAATGGAATTTCTCATAAGAGCCGTGGAACAAGAGACCTCACGCCTGATAGAGAGGGGCTGCGGAAGATCGACTACGGCTGTCTTCAGGCCTGAGTTATGCAGTTTCAGGGCCGCGCCGCTTCCAAGGTCACCTCCGCCCCTGATAAGGATCTTGATGTTGAATAAATCGGACATATTACAAATAAATTTTACCTAAGTTGAGCGATTCTTTAAATTTTCTGCTAAAATCATAGCAATTTTCAATAGCATTCGCAATTGAAACCCGAAAGCATGGTTAGCCGCAGAAATTATAAGCTTTTTCACAAGGATAA
>SLGR01000027.1 GCA_007136585.1 Candidatus Sumerlaeota bacterium
GGGGATACGGATAAGGGGTTCAGTGATTCGGATATCATAATTGAAGGGGAGTTCTCCACCCCGTTTGTAGAGCATTCCTATATGGAGCCTGAGAGCGCCCTTGCTTTCACAGACTCAAGCGGAACAGTGAGGTTAAAAGGGTCTTTCCAGAACCCGTTTACGGCCCGCAAGGTTGTGGCGGATTTTCTGGATACCGGGATGAACATGGTCAGGATCCAGAAATCAACCCTGGGGGGGAGTTTCGGGGGAAAAGACGAGCTTATGAGTTCCATAGCCTGCCGCCTGGCTCTCCTTGCCAGGAAGACCGGAAAGGCTGTCAGGACAACTTATACCAGGGAGGATTCCCTCCTGGAGAGTCATAAGAGAAACCCTTTTTATATGAAGTACAGGTTAGGGGCCAGGAAAGACGGGACGCTCTTGGCGGTGGAGTACGAGATTATAGCAGATTCCGGTGCCTACTGTTCAATGAGCCCTTACGTGGCCTGGAGGGGTATGATCCAGGGGGCGGGGCCCTACAGGATCCCCAACGTGCGTTCGGACGCAGTGAGCGTATACACGAATAACCCCTATACCGGGGCAATGAGGGGGTTTGGTTCGCCGCAGTCGCATTTTGCAATGGAGAGTATGATGGATATGCTTGCCGGAGAGATAGGAATGGATCCGCTTGAACTGAGGCTCAAGAATATTATATCCCGCGGTGACGAGGCTCCCACAGGGCACAGGATAGAACACCCCGTGGGGCTCAGGGAAGCCCTGCTCAAGGCATCCGAAAGCATAGGATGGAAAGAGAAACGCCCCGCTTTCAGCGGCAGGCAGACCGGGCCTTTCAGGAAAGGAGTCGGGATAGCCTGCTGTATGAGAGGGGTCTCTCTGGGTGCCGAGGGGACCGATGCGGCCGCCGCCTCGGTTTCAGTGCAGGCGGACGGGCGTGTAATAGTAATGACAGGGATAACCGATCACGGCCAGGGGTCGCAGGCGGTTATCTCCCAGATAGCTGCGGATGTTCTCGGTATAGGCCCGGATAAGATACAATACCTGGAACCGGATACTTCTCTAATCCCAGATTCGGGTCCCACTGTGGCATCGCGAGGAACCTTAATGGGGGGGAACGCCGTAAAGAACGCGGCAGAGAAGGTCAGGAAGAGACTGGTTGAAATGGCGGGGCAGATGCTTGAGACCCCGCCGGTCTATGTGGAGGCCTCGGACGGGATGTTCTCCGACAGCAGAAACCCCGAACTTGCGATTTCATTTGATGACGTGGTCCGGGCCTGCGTATCCCGGGCGGTACCGCTTTTCGAGTACGGCTGGTATGTCGCCCCCAGGATACACTGGGACGATGAGAAGGGAACGGGAGAGCCGTACTTTACCTATGTTTATTCGGTAAACGCGGCCGAGGTGACGGTTGATACCGGGACCGGCAAGGTGAGGGTGGATAATTTTATCTGCGCTCACGATATGGGGCGCGCTATAAATCCTGTCCAGTGTCTTGGGCAGATGTACGGCGGAGCGGCGATGGGTATAGGGTTTGCTCTTTACGAGGAGCTTGAGGTGGAGGCGGGGGCGGTGCGGAACCTTAACTTTGACACCTATACGCTTGTTACAACCTGCGATGTTCCCGATTTCAGGGGACATATCATAGAGAGACCGGATCCGGACGGGCCTTTCGGGGCAAAGTCGCTCGGAGAACCGGCCGCGGAAGTGGCCGCTCCCGCGGTCATAAACGCGGTTACTCAGGCTTCGGGAAAAAGGGTCTTTGACCTGCCTGCTTCGCTTGAGAGGGTTCTCCTGGGAAAGAAGCTCAGGAAACCGGGTAAGAAACGGTGATTCCGGAGCTTAACATTATCCGCCCTTCCGGCCTTGAAGAGGCTCTTGACTCACTGGCGCAGGGAGGGGTCAGGGTGATAGCGGGAGGTACCGATATGATCCCATCCCTCAGGAAGCTCCGGGAGGCCGATTTTGATCTTATGGATATATCGCAGCTCAGGGAGCTGAGGTTTATTAAAGAGGAGGATGGGAGGATAAGGGCGGGGACGCTTACCACTTTCTCCGATATACTATACTCGGAACTACTGAGCTTCCGGGGCGGACTTCTTCAGAGATCAGTTAAGAACTCCGGGACCAGGCAGATAAGGAACAGGGCCACCCTGGGAGGAAATATCACAAACGCATCCCCTGCCGCCGATACCGTCCCTGCTCTCTGCGCCCTTGACGCCGAAGTAGTTCTTGTATCTTCCTCCGGGGAGAGAAGACTTCCCCTTGCCGGGTTTATAACCGGACCGTACACCACCGCGGCACGGCCTCAGGAGCTTGTAAGAGAAATTCTCTTTTCACCTCTTCCCGGAGGTTCCGGGTATTCCTTTATAAAACTTGCCAGGCGCGAAGCCTCGGCCATATCCAGGGTAAATGTTGCGGCGGTTTTGAAAGTTGTTTCGGGCGTGATAGAATACGCTGCTGTCTCGGCCGGCAGCGTCAGTCCCGGACCCGGACGGATCCCTGAGGCAGAGGATATACTTGTAGGCGGCAGACCCTCCCGAGAACTTTTCACCCGGGCCGCCGAAGGCGCCGTCGCGGCAGTTATTGAAAAAAGCGGGGTAAGATGGTCCACACCGTACAAGGAACCTGTTATGAAGGCCCTGATGAGCCGCGTGTTTGAGGAATCCTGCGGGAGTAGGTTATGAGAATGCGCAGGGTAAAAGTAACTCTTAAGATAAACGGGAGAGTTCTCTCCAGGGAGTGCGAGCCGGCTAAGACGCTTCTTGATTTCATAAGAGAGGATATAGGGCTCAAGGGTACGAAGAGAGGATGCGAGATAGGAGAGTGCGGAGCCTGTACAGTTATAATGAACGGCGAGGCCGTAAACTCCTGTATGGTCCTTGTTCCGCAGGCCGAGGGAGCGGAGATAACTACTATAGAGGGGGTCTCCGGGGAGGGGGAGCTTCACCCTGTTCAGAAAGCTTTTATGGAAAAAGGGGCCTTACAGTGCGGGTACTGTACTCCCGGAATGATACTTACTGCAATATGCCTTCTTAAGGGAAACCCTTCTCCTTCGAGAAACGAGATACGGCGCGCGCTGGCGGGGAACCTCTGCCGGTGCACCGGGTACAGGCAGATAATTGACGCGGTGGAGTACGCCGCGGTACTGATGAAAAAATGAGAATATTTAACGCATTATTTGA
>SLGR01000002.1 GCA_007136585.1 Candidatus Sumerlaeota bacterium
ACGAGAAGGTTGAGGTGCACCCTGATTTCAGGCTTTTCGCTACCCTTAACCCGCTGCAGGGGACCACGAGGTTCTCAGCGGGTAGGAACGTGCTGCCCGCGCCGTTTATAAACAGGTTCAAGCTTGCCTGGGTTTCCGAGAAGGATGCCGCGGAGCAGGGACAGATATTAAAACGAATACTTGAAAAAGCGGGGATAGGAACAATTGGAGGCCCGGCAAAAATTCTCTCTTCTCTTCAAAAGGGCGCCGCCACCCGGGTATCAAGAGTTGTTTCCGCTGTATTCGGGACAAAACTTGCGGAGGATATACCGGCCGCAGATGAGGTGACAGAACCTCAGCAGGGAGAAGAAAAAGAGGGTAAAAAGCTTAGCAAGAAGGATTTACAGGAGATGCTCAGGGAAATAGAGAAGGATCCTGTAAAGAGAAAGGAACTCCACCGGAAGTTAAATATCTACCAGTCTTTCTTTGAGAGGGTGACAGACGGCAGGATAAAAGTGCAGCCCGGTCCCAACTGGGCCTATGACACTAAAAATGAGATACTTATATATCCTATAAATAAGATACTTGAAACGGATATGGACGAACTTATAGGCCTGGGTGTGCACGAGGGGATGCACAGGTACGGAACAAGGTACACGGATTTCAAGCCTTTTATGGATAAGCTCACAGGGCTTTTATTTAACGCCGCCGAGGATGTAGCCATAGAGAACTGGGCAATGCAACTTTTACCCGGAGTGGAACAATACCTTGAAAAAGTCTATGAAAAGATAGACACGCCTGAGTGGCTTACCCACAAGTTCGGTCCGGATGTTCCCGAACATATAAAATTCATATTCGGGCTGCTTTATTACGGTAAACGCGGGAGCCTTCCGTATATGCTTCAGGGAGACGCCCGCGAGGCCCTTGAAAGAGAAGATGTCCGTCAGGCTCTTGACGAGGTTTTTAACGCTATACCTATGCTCAGGGACGAGGACGGTAATTTGAGCATAAACAAGGAGCCCACGCAGGTTGAGATACTTGCTGCGGCTAAACTCAGGGTTGAGATAATGCGGGATAAGATACTGCCGGTCTACAAGGAGCTTCTCGCAAAAAGAGCCGCAGAGGAATCCGATGAGGAGTATGAGGTTGAACCGGGAGACGGCGAAGGTGAAGGTGAAGAGATTGATCTGGATGATCTTCCGGAGGATATCAGAGAAGAACTTGAAAAGGAGATTGAAAAGTACTCGGACGAACTCAGGGACAGGAGCGGGGAAGAGCCCCAGCCCAGCCCCGAAGACCGGAAAGAGGAGGCAGGCGAACCGTCAGACGACAAAAGTGATTCCGAGGGACGGAGCCTCTCTGATTCCGAAAGGCTTGAGAAGATTAAACATTTTGAGGAGAACCTCACTGATTCTTCAAACATGTACCAGCTTAACCTGGACAGGGTAAGGCGCCTTGTACATATTCTTACCGGTCAGCTCTCAAACGTTATCAGGAAGGACTCAAAACCAAAGTGGGAGAGCGGGCTTCGGAAGGGTAAGGATATAGACTGGGACAGGTTCTTTACTTCTTCTCTCACCGGTTTTACCGATGACAGGTTCTGGCGAGACAGACAGTCTCCTGCAGAGCGCGGCATGAAGTTTTCGCTTATTATAGATGAGAGCGGTAGTATGTCAGGGGAACGCGGTGAGAATGCTCTCCTGGGAGCTGTACTCTTTATGGATGTTCTTCAGAACCTCGGAATTGATTTCAGCGTAAGGGGTTTCGGTTCAAAAACTCAACTTCATAAAGCTTTCAGGCAGCAGTTAGTTGACGGCGTTAGGAGCTCCTACGACACCGTAAAATTGAGAAATGAGATAATAGAAGAGCTCAGCGCGGCTATGGGATCCGGCGGCGCGACAGCAGACGGGGATGCTATTATAGCGGCAGTTGAAGATATAAAACAGCACGGTTCCGATAAGAACGTTCTCATAGTTCTGACTGACGGGGAAGGTAACAGCAGCACCCCGCTTTCGGAAGCCCTCGAGGAGGCGCGCGAACTTGGAATAAAAGTCATAGGAGTGGGGATAGGTGATGGGATAAGGTATGTCGAGGAAAATTATGAGCATCACGTTCAGGTTCACGACCTTGAACAGCTTCCTTTTGAGTTTAAGAGAATACTTTCAAGGGAAATAGAGAATTTCACGCACGGGCGCGGAGCTATAGGAAAAGGTTCGGCGCTCAGCAAAACCGGAAGCATAGAGGGGGTGGAACTTTCCCGGAAAGAGAGAGATTTAGTATCAGGAAAGATTGATGATATAAGTGAAAAAATATCCGTCTCCCGGATGGATAACGCCGGAGACGCCTTAAGGATACTTCAAAGGCTTAAGGAATACTTTGCCAGGGGAGATATACTTAAGTTTGACGCGGTTATAAACTCTCCGGAGGATTATCTCCTGGCCTTTTCCAGGGACGGAAAAATTTTCCTTTCAAGGGATTTTCTTGCTTCTGATGAATTTATAGACCACCTTGACGAGATACTCTTCCACGAGGGGTACTCGGCTGTTTTCGGAGAAGAAAGCTACGCCTCTCACAGAGAAGTTTATACCGGCATACAGAGAGATATTTTCGGAAGCAGGAACCTGCTTGGTGAGAAACTCAGGCGGTATATAGACGGGGGGGTTGATATCTGGAAAGCTCTAACTCATATAAACCGTTATGCGGATACCCCGGTGAAACTTACCGCGCCGATAAGCAGGATCCGTCCTGCGACGCTCCTTAAGAGGGCGGAGGCTCTCCGCGAGGCTGAGCTTCCGGTCACACCCACGACGCTGCGCTACAGCGTGTCCACTCTGATAGAGAAGGCTTCCCAGCTTGAGGCATACGGGATACCGGTGACGCCTGCGACGCTGGGGTATGCGGTGGAGACGATGAGGGACCGGGCGGATATTCTAAGGGGGGCCGGTCTTGCTCTGACCCCGGGTTTGCTTTCCCGGTCCGAAGGTCATCCCGGGCGCTGGGCACTGGAGCAGGGTCTTACGGGAACGGAGCTGAGGTACCTGAGGGTGCTTCTTATGAGTATGCCCGCCGATGAGCGCGGTGCTCTTATGGAGGGAGGGTTCGCCTCCCTGGTGGAGGAAGAGATATCCGCTGCGGCATCGGAGCTTTCCGCTTCTGTTCCGGAGCTTCCTTCCGAAGTTTACGCGAAGCTGGGTA
>SLGR01000056.1 GCA_007136585.1 Candidatus Sumerlaeota bacterium
CCGGCCCAACCCTTTTTCGCTCTCCCGTGACGGGGAGGTAATCTTTTTCGGGACCTCCGTTTTCCCGGGAGAAACGGTTATAAGGATATACACCCTCTCCGGGGCCCTGGTGAGGACTCTTGAGGAGGACCGCTTAACGGACGAGATCCCCTGGGATGGAAGGACATCTTCCGGCAGGAAGGTTGTTCCCGGGATATACCTTTACACGGTAGAGAGCCCCCGGAGGGCTGAACCCGGCAGGATGGTGATACTCAAATGAGCTCCGGGAGAATAAGCATCCTTTTTTTAATGGTAATACTGGTTCTTCCGGGCATATCTTCGGGAAAAGACCCGGGTACGGTCGGGGGCCAGGTGCTGAAACTGGGGGCCCATTGCCGCTCCGCTGGGATGGGCGGGGCCTTTACGGCCGTATCTGATGACGTGAGCGCTCTTTACTATAACCCCGCGGGCCTTGCGCAGCTCGTAAGGCCAGAAGCGGCCTTTACCTATATGTCTCATATAGCGGGCGCAAAATCGTTTGATACGGCGTTTGCCCTGCCGCTTGGGGAGAGGGGCGGCGCCCTGGGGGCCGCCTTGTACTATCTTTATACCAGGGATAAGAGGGTGGACGGGGATACCGGAATAGAGACGGGGAACTTCACCTGCTATAACTCCTACCTGATACTCGGTTACTCCCGTAAGGTCGGAGATTATTTTTCCGCGGGTATAAATTCAAAATTTATGATGAACAGGCTTGACGATTTCCGTTCCAGCAACTCAGGGCTGGACCTCGGGGCGCTTTATAACCCTTCAGGCCGGTTTCGCCTCGGCGCCGGAGTCCGGAATATCGGGACGGATATAAAATTAAGAAAAGGGGACAGCCTGGAGACCTGGCCGCTGACCCTGACAGCCGGGGCCTCCTTCAGGTTCATTAACCCTGATATAACTTTAGCCTCGGATATCCGCAAGGAGAGTGATTCCGGTATGATCTACAGTATGGGAGCCGAGTATACCCTGGAAACGGAGTACGGCTTGGTCTCAGTCCTGGAATACTCCCCCGTATTCGTGTTTAGGACCGGGTACAGCCGCATACCGGAGAGATCCTCGCCGGGGGGCGCGGCCGGGCTGGGAGCGGGGTTTTAGAAGGCGGCAGGGTAAGGTAACTTGCAAAGGAAGGAAAATATCAGAAATCTCTTAAGAAAACCCTTATTATTCCTCAGGGACGGGGCCCAGTACCTCTTCTACCTCAGAGCGCGCCCCTTTTACAGGTATTACTTTAAAAAGCACCCCTCTTTCTACAGGATGTTCTCTCCCTTCACCCCGCCCCCGGGCAGGGGGTTCCGCCAGTGCGACAGGAGAACCGTTGTAGATACCGAGCGCAAGTTCATATTCACCCGCCTTGCCAAGGTGGCAAGCTCGGCCCTTACAGCCACACTCGCCCCGGGGCGGGGTGACGAGGAGGCCTACCGCAGGTACAGGAAGAAACACCTCAGGCCCTCCGGGCTCGGAATTAGGAGCGCAGCCTGCGCGCGAGGTTACTTCAAGTTCGTTTTTGTCAGGTGCCCCTACGACAGGGTCCTCTCGGCATACCTTCACAAGATAGGCTCGGATGAGAGGAAACGGAAAAGCTATATGAAAAAAGCCCCGGAGCTTTTCAGGAAATACGGTCCCCAGCCCTCCTTCAGGGAGTTCTGCCTCTACCTTGAATCCGGA
The DNA here is from genome assembly GCA_007136585.1 of Candidatus Sumerlaeota bacterium. Classification (GTDB taxonomy): domain Bacteria; phylum CG03; class SLGR01; order SLGR01; family SLGR01; genus SLGR01. The sequence goes on from SLGR01000056.1 coordinate 1,693, forward strand.
GGTCTATACGATAATAAGCACTGGATCCCCCAGAGATCGCTTATGGCCATCCCCCCCTCCGAGTACGATTTCATAGGAAAGATAGAGAATATGGACGAGGATTTAAAGACCGTCTCCCAAAATATAAGCTCCCTTGAGGGGAGGCGGATCTCCCGCAGCGGCCCCTATACGGGGGCCTCGGAAAAACTCGCCAGGTACTATGATAAGGAGACAGCCGCAGTAATCCGCCGGGTCTACAGGGAGGATTTTGAGAGTTTCGGGTACCCGGGGAGTATAGAGGGGATTGAATGAAATGAAGATAAGAGAATCCGATATTGAGAATATCCTATCCCTTGCCCGCGAGGCCTCTGAGAAGATAATGGATGTTTACTCATCCTCCCGGATTGAGTTTACCAGGAAAAAGGATTCATCCCCCCTTACACTTGCCGATAAGGCCTCCCATACCGTTCTTCTTAAAGGGCTCCGGGAACTCTTCCCTTCGGTCCCGGTCTTCTCCGAGGAAGGGGGAAGAATCCCTTACGCCGAGCGTAAGGACTGGGAGTATTTCTGGCTTGTGGACCCCCTGGACGGGACAAAGGAGTTCATATCAAAGAACGGCGAGTTTACCGTGAATATAGCCCTGGTAGAGAAAGATAAACCGGTTTTCGGTTTGGTCGCCGTCCCGGCCTCCGGGACGGCCTATTACGCCCTCCGGGGCTCGGGGGCCTATAAGAAGAAAGGGGACCGGGATCCCGAAAAAATAAGAGTCAGGGAAGATACAGGGGGCGAAACAGTTGTGGCCCGCAGCCGCTCTCACAGCTCCGAAATCGGGGATAAAATTATCTCCGCCCTGGGAGGGGCGCGCTCCCTATACGCCGGAAGCGCCCTGAAGTTCTGCCTGGTGGCCGAGGGGAGAGCCGATATTTATATACGCTCAGGGCCCACTATGGAATGGGATACCGCCGCCGGGCACTGCCTGATTGAGGAGGCGGGAGGAGTTCTAAGGACCCTTGAAAATACCCCCCTGGTCTATAATAAGAGAAACCCGGTCAACCCCGGGTTTGTCTCCGCCGGTTCATCCCGGGCCCGTAGCCTGGAGCTCATACTGAAAGAGCTTTTCCCTTGAGAGGAGAGAATAGAGGTAAACCCGGAGAGGGTATCCTTCACATAGTAAATATACCCTGGTTTTCGGGGCTCGGCTCATATGCCCTGGATATGGGGTTTTATATGAGAGAACTGGGGTTTAACGTGAGTTTTGCCGCCCCCGGGGGGTCAACCCTCTGCGGGATCCTGGAGAAGGAGTTTAAGGTTATTCCCGTTCCGGGAAGAGACCCGCTCCAGACCCTCCGCGGCGCTCTGAAACTTGCGCGGCGCGCCGGGGATTTTGATATGGTTGTTTCCCATTCGGGGAGCTCTTTTTTTGCCGCTTCGGTAATGAAGCTTTTTAACAGGAACCTCATACTTATGAGGGTACGCGCCGA
>SLGR01000067.1 GCA_007136585.1 Candidatus Sumerlaeota bacterium
GACTGTAAGCGAACCCCTGACGAACTCTCCCCAGCCAATATGGGGTTTCAACTTTGAGCGACTGTTCCTCTCTTTTTCTGACATCTGTATTCTTTTCATGATCTCCTCCTTATACCTTAAATATGTATAAGTTTAAACAAAAAGTCAACCCCCGGAGACGAATGCGAATTTGCTATTTATTTTTTACGAAGTGTTTTTAGACGAGAGTTGTTTTCTAGTTACGGAATCGCTGAGGTTTATTGGTTTAACAAGACAGCACCTTACGGATGCTTTTTTTCGCTATATTATATCCATCCAGTTCAGATTTTCACCGCACCAGTCTCTAAAATTCCCCTCAGCAAGCCTCCTCCGGTACTCCTGCATGGGGGCTCCGTTCCATATCTCAAGGATCCCCTGCCTGTTTACATCTCCCACGGGTTTTTTACAGGACCCGTGGGGTATGACCAAACCCCCGGCAAGTATAAACAGAAAGGTCCAGGGAAGAGTGCAGAAAAGTCCTTCCCCGGTATTCTCGCGGAGGTCCTTATCGCAGAGCATACCTTCGTAGGGGAGACGGTTGAACACCTCGACCCCTTTTTCCGCCGCCATAGCTTCAAGCTCAGGGCGCATCCGGGCTATAAAATCCGAGGACTCCCTGTCGGGGTACCTGAATATGTTCTCCTCCTTAAGATCCCCTTCAACGGGACTAAACTCGACCTTTGATACCCCGTGTTCCGCGGCAAAATCAATTATCCCGGGCATCTCCCTGAAATTTGATCTCATTATTACACTGTTAATATAGAGTTTTATCTCATGATGAGCTCCGGACCTGTACTTGTTTATAAGATCAAGGTTTTCAAGAAGAGTCTTAAATGAAGCCCCGACTCTTATCCTCTCATACAGGTCGGGGACAACTGAATCTATTGAAAGAAACAGCGTCTTGGGCCCTTTTATGATCTCCTCCATCCAATTCCTGTCAATAAGAAGGGCGTTTGTGTATATTGTCTGGACTATATGGTTATGGTTCTCGTGTATCTCATCAAGGAGTCTCCTGAACCCGGGGTAGAGAAACGCCTCCCCCCCCTGCCAGGTAGTGCAGCTTATATATGGAAAAAGCTCCCTTACCTCATCCAGGGTCTTACGGGAAACCTCCCAGGACTTCTTCCTTACGCAGCACATTCTGCATCTCAGGTTGCATTCGGATGTCAGCGTAACGTCAAGCGTTACAGGTTTTGACTCAAGTACGGTTTTTTTCTGTTTAATTTCCCGTCTGTTTAGCCTTAAGTTATTTTCTCTTAAATCCGGCATTATTCTATCTCAGGAAACCGCGGGGTATTCTCATGAGAGTTTCATTACGATAAACCGGAGAACCCCTCAGCACCTCCGCAAATCCGTCTAACAATATCTTCAATCCCCAGACTGCAATTTTTATTTTTCATAACACGGTTACTTCCACCAGAACAACTCTCTCAGAAATATAAGCCGCCCTTGAAATGCGCATTCTAACACTGTTTTCCTTACGGAATTTTAAATTTTCCCTTCTCTTATGAAAGACCTTGAAACAGAGAGATAAAACCGCCGGATTCCCAGAAATCGGAACAGCGCTTACACAAAAATACAGTAATGTAAGGTGAAAAGCATCCTACAACCCGGTTATTTCCGGCAGGCTTCCAGATATCTGTTCAGTCTTTCCACCTGGAGTCCAAAAGCCTCAATCCGGGCCTCGGTCACCTGGGGAAAAGCGTTCCCGTCGGTCTCTATGGCAAGATAGGGAAGTGTTGGGAAGCGCTCCAGAATCTTCCTGGCAACCGGGTCGGCCTCCGCCTCTTTCCGGTCCGACATTTTTTTAGATATCACAGATTCCGAAAGACGCCCCGGCATACAGCCGAAAGGCCCGACGGATATGACTCCGGCAACATCGTCTATTATCTCAGCGCAGGCAGCCCCCACGGTAAGAACAGCCTCTCCGGTAAGATGAGGCGAAACCAGGTCCCGGGCGGCATCTACAAAACGGGCCACGTCAACCGTCTCGGAACCGCAGAGCCCGGACCCGGCAAGGATCCGCTTTACAGAAGTTTCTATGAATTTTCTATATAAGCCTTCCAACCTGTTATAAAATTTTTCTGCGGATGAAGCCCTACGGAAATCCAGGTTATTCTGCATGCAGTAATCTGTGTAGTAAAGCCATTCGTAGGCCGGTGATATACGGGTAATTATTCCCCTTTCAGCGAGCTTCTCAATAAGGTTTTTCCTCGAAAAGGCGTCGTTTCTAACGTATATTTCCCCGGCGAGGAGCACTTTCGGGGCAGACTCGTAATCCCCCTTAAGCGGGATCCTGGAAAACCTTTCAGCGGAACCGGATAGGGTTTCCTTCAGGGAGCTCCAGGAATCGCCGGCAAGACTTTCGAATATTCGCTCCTCCTCCTGCCGGAAAATCTCCAGAGCCTCATCCTTGTCAGAGGCAAGGGCAAGAAGGGAGTTTCTTATGCAGTCCAGTGAATCCGATATTACAAACCCCTGCCAGGCCTTCCGGGCGAACTTCCTGTCAAGCCCCGCGTAACTGTTTGTAGAGGTCGGGGAAAGTATAGCCACATCCCTTAATTTAAGGTCCTCAATCACGTTTTTCATCAGGACATTATACTGCCCGAAACGGCAGGGACCGTCAGATTCCGGCATAAAGTATACCGTAAGTTCGTCGCTGCGGCGCCCGTTATCAAGATAGTTAAGAAGTGTCCCCAGGGTCAGCTGGAGGGGAAGGCATTCCTTGCAGGTGGAATAGGTTTTTGCCCTTCTCAGCTCTTTCTCACCGGGTTCGGGCGCCTCGAATGCGTCCACCCCGCAGTTCCGGAGAGAACTGACAAACCCTTTTGTCGTAAGACGCCCCATGGACGGGACAATAACGCGTACCCGTTCGTCATCCAGGGATGCTTCCTTTCCGGAAGAGTCCCTAAGAAGCGTTTCACCGTTAACCTCAGCGACTTCGGCAGGTAAAAATAATGAATCTTGCGTTTTTCCAAATTTTTCCTCTACGCTCCCGTACCCGTCTATAATATCCATAAACGCGTCAATCCTGGTATCCAGACCCGCGTCCGCGCTGTGACTGTCAAGTTCAAGTATAAGAGAAGGTTTTCCTTTCATCTTACGCCTGAAAAAACCGGTAA
>SLGR01000168.1 GCA_007136585.1 Candidatus Sumerlaeota bacterium
CGCGTTTGCCTCAGAGAGAGCATCAGGCTTTATCATTACAAGCGTCTTCTCAAAACTCATTTAAATTCCCCCTTGAATATACTGCGACCTTCCGAATCAACCCCTACAAGAACCGGAAAAGACTCAACCCTTACCCTGAAAATAGCCTGAGGGCCAAGATGCCTGTATGCAACGACCTCTGCCTCCCTTACGCAGGAGGCGTAAAGCGCCCCGCATCCCCCGTAGGCAGCAAGGTACACCCCGCCGAACTCCCTAAGGGCATCTACGACGCTGCGGCTTCTCGGTCCTTTCCCGATCGTAGCCGCAAGCCCCCCTGCGTAAAGCTCCGGGGTATAGGGATCCATTCTGGCCGAAGTAGTCGGACCGCAGGAACCCAGCGGGAACCCCGGCAGGGCCGGGGTGGGGCCGCAGTAGTATATTGCGTTTCCCTTAAGCTCAAAGGGCCACTCCCCCTCGCCGCGGGACGTCAGTTGGTGTACACTGTCCCGTGCTGTATATATGACTCCCTCCACCAGTATCTCCTGGCCCGCCTCAAGTGAACTGAGATCTTCTGTTTCAGATAACGGAAAAACCAGCCGCCTCACAGGAAAAACCTTACAACCCTGTTGCACCAGCACCCTATATGGACTGCCAGAGGAACCCCGGCTATGTGCCTGGGGAACTCAAGCAGCTTTACCCCGAGGACAGTATGAGCCCCCCCTACCCCACCCGCGCCTGTTCCAAGGGTATTTGCTTTCCTTAAGACCCTCTCTTCAAAAGGAGAGTGTTCAAAATCACACTCGGCAAGGGCCAGGGCCGAAAGCTCCACAGCCTTTGAAGCCGTCCCCCCTATCCCCAACCCCAGGACATAAGGCGGACACGGCCTCCCGGCGGCCCGGCGGAGATCCCCGTAGACCCTCTCAATGATCTCATCCTCCTCAACCCCGGGAGGAAGCATATGGAGAAAAGTATAGTTTTCGCTGCCGAAGCCGCGCGGAGTCATTATAACCCCGGTCTCATCCGCCCCGCTTATTTCGGTGTGGATAACGGGTTTTATATCCGACATTGAACTCCTGAGCGGTCCGGATTCGTGCACATCCCTGACCCCCCGTAAGATGGCCTCGGTTATTCTCCGCCCCTCCGACGCCGTATTCTTCCCGAGCCTTAACCATACCTCAAAGACCCCGGTATCCTGGCAGAGGGGGACCCCGCTGCTCTCAGCCGCCTCAATATTCTCAAGTATACGTCCGAGAACCTTTCTCTCAAGTCCTTCGGAATTTTCCCGGGCCTGGCTGATTTTTTTCTCAAGCGGAGGAGGCAGAAGAGAGACAGCCTTAACCGCCTCGGCCGCGACCTTCCGCCGAAGAGAATCTTCCGTCAGCAAAAAATTTCCCTCATAAGGCTTATTAAGAACCCCGGTTCTCAGCCCAGTTTCCTGCAGATCGCCCGGGCCATCTCCATTGTACCTACAGGCTCACCCTGCCCCTCTTTCTTAAGGTCGTAGGTAACGTCCCTTCCTTCGGCTATAACATCTCCGAGAGCCTTCTCCAGCTTCACGGCGGCATCCGTCTCTCCGAGATGTTTCAGCATCATTACCCCCGAAAGTATTGTTGCTGACGGATTGACCCTGTTTAACCCTTTGTACCTGGGAGCTGACCCGTGCGTGGGCTCAAAAAGGGCGCACTCCTCGCCTATATTGGCCCCGGGTGCCATACCCAACCCTCCGGTCAACCCGGCAGCCAGGTCCGATATTATATCCCCGTATAGATTGGGCATTACAAGGACATCATAGAGCCAGGGTTTCTGAACCAGCTGCATCGCCATATTGTCAACTATCCTGTCTTCAAACTCTATTCCGGGATACTCCATGGCCACTTCCCGGGCAACCTCCAGAAAAAGTCCGTCGGTATGTTTCATTATATTGGCCTTATGAACAGCGGTGACTTTTTTTCTTCCGTACATCTCAGCGTACCTGAAAGCGTAATTTACTATGCGCCTTGAACCCTCAACCGAGATAGGCTTGATACTTATGCCCGAATCCTCCCTTATCTTCTCTCCGCGAGACCCCATAAACTCCCTGAAATCTTTCGCCCCGGCAGACCCCATACTGAACTCTATTCCGGCATAGAGGTCTTCGGTATTCTCCCTTACAACTACCAGGTCCACGTTCTCATACGGGGCCTTCACTCCCCTGTAATATTTACTGGGGCGCAGACATGCGTACAGGTCAAGTTTTTTCCTCAAGGCCACGTTAACGCTCCTGAACCCGTGCCCCACAGGGGTGGTTATCGGCCCTTTTATGGCCACCCGGTTCTCTCTTATGGAATCCAGAACCTCATCCGGAAGCGGGGTTCCGTATTTATCCATAACATCGGCCCCGGCTTCCCGGATCTCCCACTCTATATCCGCCCCGGATGCCTCAACGCATAAGCAGGCGGCGCGGGTAACCTCCGGACCGGTCCCGTCCCCCGGGATAAGCGTTACTTTATATTTTTTCACAGGTTTCCCTTTCTTACAAACTCTTTCAGTCCCCCGGCCTCAAGTATCTCAAGCATCGCATCCATAAGAGGTGCGGCCTGAATCTTATCACCGGTATCCAGGTTCTCTACCGCTCCCTCAAGCGGCTTTACAAGAAGCTCGTTTCCGCTCTTTATGGAGGAGGTATCGCACTCCAGAACAGGCAGCCCTATGTTTATCGCGTTCCTGAAGAAAATCCGGGCAAAACTCACGGCCAGAACGGCGCTTACCCCTGATTCCTTGATTATCAGGGGAGCATGCTCCCGGGATGAACCGCACCCGAAATTCTTCCCGGCCACCACAAAATCCCCCGGACTCATCTTTTTAATGAACTCCGGATCCGCATCCTCAAGCGTATGCCGGGCAAGCTTCTTTATATCAGACCTTAAATGGAAATATTTTCCCGGACATATTAGATCGGTGGAAATATTCTCCCCGAAAACATGCGCCCGGCCCCGTAACTCTTCTCTCATATCTTTATGCTCCCTGGTTATATCATCAGAGCGTCACCTGGAACTTGTAAAGAACTCTTCCGGAGACGCTATATACCCTTTAACCGCCGAGGCAGCGGCGGTTGCCGGTGAAGCAAGGTATATAAAACTTTCACCG
>SLGR01000143.1 GCA_007136585.1 Candidatus Sumerlaeota bacterium
CCGGAACCGGGTTCTTCCGAAAGATATGTATTAAAAGGGATTACCTGGGTTATATAGAAGTTAGTCGCGGAGGCGGATCCGTTATTTCTGTAAGTGATGGTATACTCTATCTCCTCACCGGGCCTTACAGATATTACAGGAGATGCGCTCTTTTCCACGGTTACCTCCGCCTCCCCGTACAGGGCGGGGGGCATAGCAAAAAAAGAGACGGCGAAAAACACAGTCAGCAGTAACAGGGGTCTTACAGAAGGAATCATACCTTTTAATGATACCCGGGCAGAATCAGGGAGTTTTCCGCCTGGAAAGAAGTTCAGAGTTAAAATTTGCGATATGTATCTGCGAACTCTTAGAAAAGCTCTTTGTATTAATAATATAAAAGAGTTACAAAAAGCCGGAATTTTTTTCTTATTATTTTTCAAGATGGTCCTTTAGCGTACTTAAAGTCCTTATATTATTACTATTATAAGATAAAAAACGTGCGAAATATTAACCCCTGGAATGTGAAATCTGAGTGAAATATGTGTGTAATAAACGTAAAAAACGCGGGTCAGTAATCAGTCAATAAGAAACCTCACCGATACCCTGTGAGTAAGCCCGAGATCCTCATAGGGAACCAGCGCGTAATCAAATACTATATCCCCAATCTGCACTCCGAGCCCGGTGGTAAAGTGACTGAGAGTATCAAGACCTTCTGCGTATGATTTAACCCCCATTCTCAGGGATAGACGGGTTCTCCCGATAGCGAGTTCTGCGTTACACCCCGCGTTTATCCTGAAAGGGATATCCTCCGAATAACTTGCTTCGGCGGTGGCAAGTATATGCGCCCCGGAGACAAAGAACGGGTAGGATACCCCGGCTCTTACTGTCATGGGAAGGGATTCTCCCCTCTCCCTGAACTTCATCTTTGTCCCGATATTCTGAACCGAAACCCCGGCGTTCAGCATCCCGAAATACCTCATCGCTCCGATATCAAGCGCCACCGCGTTTGCCCTGTAGCCGTCTATATCGGAGGTAATATACTTAAGGGCAGCCCCGGCGGAGACCCCTCCTATAAACCTTGAATACCCGGCCGTTACGGCAATATCCGAGGGCCTGTAGGATTCCCCCACCGGGTCCCCGTACCTTGAGAACTTATCTATATCATCCATATAAAGCCCGCTTATGCCCAGGGCCATATACCCTTCAAGAAGGGGTATACCCAGAGTGGCGTTTGAGTAGTTTATACTCTCAACCCATACGGCGTGGGAGAAGGAGAGCTCGTTACCGTAAAGAGAGCAGAGCCCCGCGGGGTTTGAGTACAGGGAGAGTATATCTCCTGAGACGCCGACGTAGGCGTCACCCATGGCAGCCGGTTTTGCCCCTACCCCTATGCGGAGGAAGGAGGCCGCAGAACTGCCCGGACCGGCATAAACCACCCGGGTCCCGGAAGAGAGTAAAAACAGTATTAATAATAATATTTTAATCGTCTTCATAATAATCTATCTTATAACCGAGAACCTCACAGTTTTAGACTCCCCGTTATGGTTTACTATAAGTATGTAAACCCCGGAGGCCACTTCCTCGGCCTTAGCCCAGGATGCCCAGTTTCCGCCCCTGTGGGTGAACCTGTCAACAAGCTCGCCGGCCACATTGAATATCCTTATATCAGCCCTGGAGGGCAGGTTCCCTATTATGATCCCTCCTGAGGCACCGTGGGCCGATCCGTAAAAATCATCGCCGGGTTTAAACGGGTTGGGATACACATAGACATCCTCCAGCGTATCGTAGGGATATACGGCCAGCCCGTACACGGAAAGCCCCGATACCCTGGTCTGAATCCATCTCTCTTCCATATTCAGCTCGAAATCTTCCGCCTTCTCCCATTCCCCGGAACTCTCGTTCAGTCTCACTATCCTGAGGTTTCTCTCGTCCGGCCTTGTAAGCGAGTCGGGATAATTGAATCTGACGGTTATACCACCGGGATACTCCGTAGCCCCGGTAACCCTGTTCTCAAACTCGTCAAGAACCGCATAATCCCTCAGCTCAACCACACCCCTTCTCCCCCCGGGCTCCAGGGCCCTGTCCGCTTCTTCAACCAGGGCTTCCTGCTCCGGGGTAAGCTTCCTTATCTCAAGCCTTGTAAGGAAATTATAGGCGTCTTCTGAGACGGTTATCCTGGATATAACCCTCCCTGTAACCTCATCCAGGAACTCCCTGTAATACTCGCGGTCTATGTATAGTTTCTCTCCTGATGTCACCACCTTTATAATCTCGTCCGACCAGGCTGTATTACCCGCCCTGTCCCTTGCGGCGCAGCGGAAGTAATAAGTGGTTCCGGGTTCAAGTCCGCCCCAGGTCAGAGTCGGCGAAGAGACCCACCCTTTATAACTCCAGGCGCTTCCCGTATCCCCAGTAAGGCTCTTGGCGTAGAGGTACGGCGAATCGTCAAGCCCGCTCAGAGTGTCCGATGCGGTTACAGCAAGATCCACGTTAACGCTCCTTATTTCCACCGCAGAAACGGTAATATCTTCCGGAGGCGTAGTATCGGCTATTATCTTCCACGGTCCGTTTAAGGCCCAGTCAGAGTACCGACCTTCCGTAAACCTTGCCCTTACGCTCCAGTAATAGACCCCTTCCCCGGGAACTTCTACAACAGCCCCCGTGGAGAGCCCCGCGTCAACGCTCTTTACAGCATCCTGAAGTCCGGCATCAGCAAAGACCCCTATCTCATACCATTCTGCAAGACCCTCGGGGTACTCCCAGCCCAGCTCCACATCCAGGGAGGACTCGGCGTAACCGTCTCCGGGAGAGATAAGAACCGGAGCGGGTGTTACGGCTGTCTTTGTGCTTACAGCGGGGGTGGCGGGTGTCCTCACCCCCCGCTCATCTTCGGCCACTACGGAATAGAAGTACTCAGCATCCCAGTAAGGCACTGTGGTATCGCTCCAGCTCAGCGCGGAAGTGCTCTTTACAAGGCTTACCCCCGGCTCTTCCACCGAGCTGAAAGAATGCGTGGCCCTGTATATGCGGTATGTATGAAGAATACCCAGGTCCGAACCGGCCGCCGGCCAGTAAAGGTCTATCCTCAGATCGTTCTCTGAACTGACCGCCAGGACGTTCCTAACATCATCCCCGACATCGTTAAGCTTCAGGTCGTCAATATAGACCCTTCCGGCCTCTTCAGTTACTCCGGGAGCAAAGTAGAGGCGCACCTCCTCTATCCGGGTTATATCAATATTCCCCGTATCCGTACCCTCCCAGGACCAGTCAAGCCTCTGCCACTGGTCCAGGGTTCCGGCTGTCTGCTGACCTATGGGGTCCGAGAGGTTCCCATCCGCGTCCAGGAGCCTCACCATTATGGTGAGCGGCCTGTCAAGGGGATATCCCTGGAGGGATACCGACTTCGAGCCGCTTACCGAGAAATCGCTAATATTATTTGAGCCTGTGTAGAGCGATCCCGCAGCAAGGTAGGCGTACTCCACACCTGATTTATTATACTCCACCTGCAGGGAGTACTCTCCGTTAAAACTCTCACTTGAGGAAACAGAATACTTTCTGAAAACCCTATCCCCCGAACTTCTCCACCCGGCATCCGGGGCGTATTTCTCATCCTTACGGCTTCCGTCGTTCTCAAAAGAATCTATTACCGCCCAGGCCGGCGGGTAAGGCATATCCAGCGTTCTTACCCCGGAAGCGTTCAGATCTTCGGACCATTCCCCCCGGACGTGAGCCTTTATACCCACGTAATAGGTACTCCCCGGCTCAAGGCCGGTTATTTCCTTTTCCTCCGGGTCGCCGGGCTCTTCTGCCTCGGATATATCAACGCTCTTTACTATCTGGGCCGTATCCCACCAGTGGTTATTATCCGAAAACATAGGATCGGAAGGATCTTCAAGGCTCACAAGGACCCTGTAGACAAAATCGCTCTGAAGCCTGTTGCCGTAGAAATCCGCCACGGCTGTCCAGGTAATCTGTATTACGCCATAGGTATCCCCGGGCCTGGCATGGAGATCCATCACAGACTCGGGCGGGCGGAGTACGGGTTTCATACGTATCCCCAGGGAAGCCGAACCCCGTACCTCAGCCTCAGACACAGCGACAGATAACAGCACCATTAGACCCCCTGCTATTACGGTCCTGACCGCAGCGCCTATGCGACGATATTTAACTGTATTTACTACAGTCTTTACGATACACTCCTTTATATACAGCACCCGCAGGGCCTTATAGAGACCCCTTGATCCGGATGCGCAATCTAACTAATCAGCTAACAGAATCCAGTCTTACTATCCGTTACGCTACCTCCCTTTCATCGGTATTTGGATACACCTCGACAGACCCGTCCCTTTTAAAGGACAGCACATATACCGCGCCTTGCTTTTAGGCATTACAATAGATATGCCCGAACCTCACCCGGCAGCCCCGGGCTTAAGGTTCAAACGGACCCTTTTACCTAAGTATCCGTGTTACTTATTCTTAGAATGCATGCTCCACGGCGAAGGCCTCAACCGTCACGCTGAAATCCTGCTCTTCAGTAACGGTTGTCTGCGTAGGCGTCTCCAGTTGGAACCATATACGGCGCTCGCCGTCTGCACCCACGTTCAGACCATTGTATTCATTGTGCTCTGTATCAAAAGACTTATCCAGGGCCCTAGTCACTTCTGCTATTATGACCGAGTCATCTTCACCCCAGCTTGCACCCTCGATACCACTCTCGGGAGTCGTAGTGGAACTGAGCATAACCCGCAGCCTTATCGTATCTTCATCGGGGGTTTCTCCCAGCTCCCAACCCTCAGCTGGATTTTGACCGGCAATACCCCAGTCTGCCGAAACAGAACCGGTATTGGTCACCGTAATTGTCGTATCTGTTGAGAGATAGGTCTCAGCCAGTTCAACTTCACCGAAGTTGAAGTCATCCGTGGATAACGATATAGCGTAATCCGTCGGAGGCGACATCCTTATAGTTATACTATCCTGATTATCGGCCAGAGCCGCTCCGGCTCCAAGTAACCCGATTGCCAGCGCAAGCGCCAGCGCTTTCTTTACGTGTTTCATTCTTTCTTTTCTCCTTACTTTCTTTTTCTTCTACATCTCATCCCTCATCCTTCGTCCATCGTCCCTCATTTTTCCGCTATGGCATCACCTCCTTTCACTGTTAACTTATCCCTGAGACTCCTTATCAGAAACCCTCATACCGATTCTTTCCTACCTTACGGTTACGTTTACCCTGGAGTAGAGCCTGGCGAACTCCATCCCTTCGGGATAAACCGCTATAACAAACATCATCCTTTTTCCGCTGTGCTCCTCGGGTATCTCGGCATAGAGGGGCACATCCCTGACCTGGTAGCTCTTTACGCTTATACTCTCAGGCTCGGCCCAGATATACTCCGTTGACGGGGTGAAACTGTAACCCTCCCTTACGGGAAACCCCGGGTCGTTCGGGACGCTTTTTACCACAAGGTCAACGTCCTGGCGCCCCCTGTTTATTATCAGAAGGCTCCTTTCAAGCTCCTCAAGCAGGTTAACTTTCCTTCCCGCGGGTATATCTATAAAAAGAGTCTCCGGGTTGATATCATAGTTCAGCTCCGAGAGTATCCTCTCGGCCTCGGCCCTCTGGACCTCCTCAGGGCCCGGGGACCCCACCGAAAAGAAAAAATTATTTATTACCGCCGCCCCGAAAAACCCTCCCGTGACATTCTCCACTCTTATGAGGGCGTGGTAATGCCTGCCTATATACTCTTCGTTATCCGGAACGTTTAAAATAAGGCTGGCCGGCATACTCTCTCCGCCGCCAAGCTCAAACTCAGAGGGCCTTACAGTAAGCCAGTTGGGGTCGGCAATGGGTTCGTACCCCTCCCGGGGGTTCCGCGGAGGAAGAACGCTTACCCTGACATTGCCTTTCTTTGACCCCCTGTTCATCACAAGAAACGGCAGGTCCCTCATATCTGTCAGGTTATAGACCCGACCCGCCTCCACGTGTTCAAGGACTATCGTGCCGTACCTGGTCCCTATGCTTACCCCTGCTGCGGCATCACCTGCCGCAAGCGGAAGCAAGAGAGAAAAAATAATAAGAGTTAACCTACTCTTCATGTTCCTTTGCCCCTATCGTTACAGACATCTCCTGTTCTTCCGGCGTGGTTGTCTGTACCGGCATCCGGAAGTTAAGCCATAACTTGAGCTCCCCGCCCTTGGGGATATTCACCCCCGCCTGGCTCCCGTCAATGGTATAATCCGTGACGCTGCAGTCACGGTATTCTGAAAGTATTATGTTACTATAAGTATCAAAGGCTTCCTTGGAAGGTTTCTCATTATGAAAAGCGCCCTTAAGGACAAACTCGTCCCACCCCTGTTCTCCGGCAAAAAACCACGGGGTCCCTTCGGTCAGGGTTGATCCCTTGATACTGTAGGTTACCGGGACGTTTCCGGTGTTCTTGACTGTTATAGCCTCTACGGTCATAGTTGACTGTCCCAGGTCAAGCTGTCCGAAGTAGTGCTCCTCCGCCGTTATGGTAACCGAGGTTATTTTCTGCACCTCCGCACCGGCAGTATCGGAGCCCTCCGACCAGAAGCCCTTATCGTCTCCTGTCCAGATCTTGAAGTAGTAAGTGACTCCCCCGGCCAGGTCATCTACAAGGTAGGAGTGTGCAATATCCTCACCGGTGCTGGTGGAGAAAGTCACACTGTACCTGTTATCCCTGTCGTAGTCCCAGACTTCTTCCGTCTCATCCCAGTCGCTTATCCAGTCAACCCCCGGAAAGGTTGACCACCTTATCCTGTAATACCCGTCACTGATCTCCTCGGGAGCGGTCCAGGTAAGTTTTACGTCCCCGTCCTCAAGATCCTCCGCGGAGAGGGGGTCTATGGTTTCCAGGGCAACCGGCCACTCCGGGGGAGAGACGGTTGTACCAAGCCACGCCGCTCCAATGTGTAAATCAATATTATCAAACTCACCAAGCTCATCAACTCTTCTTGTTGTACGAATACGGAATTCTCCTTCTATTCCCTCCCGAGTATCACTTTCTAATTCAAATGTGATTTTTTTCCATTCTTCTGTACTTATTTCCTGCCAAGCACTATAAGCGCCAGTCCAACTATATCCCGGACGCCTAATCCCAAGTTGTAAAAAACCTTCCCCTTTAACCCACATTTCCCCATAATATTTAACAACTTTACCATCCCCTTCTTTGTAAAAAAACTCTTGGGTAATATCACTATTGCTAACAATACTATGAGCAATATTAAGCGAAGTCTCGCCGACAAGTAATTCAGCAGACTCTGAGTAGTCACCAGGTCTGTCAGAAACCCACTCAATCGGAATTTCATTCCACTCCTCAAAAAACTCGTTAAAGAGAAAGTTATTATCCCCGGCCTTAACCGTAAAAGTCGCAGTACCTATATCAAAATCTATGTAGATCTCTATACTCTCGCCTTTTTCGGAAAGCTTCCCAGAAAGATAAGATTCAAATATTATCAGGTCCTCACCAATTAATCCGTACTCAGTATCTTTTGTTAGATCACCCACATCATCACTTACAGACTCCACTGTTTCCGCATCATTCAATATTATTGTAGTTGTTACATCCCCGGGAGCCTGAAGGTTATAGACCGCCAGCTCCGGGAATATCTCACCTCCAACTGGAGGCGGAAGGGTCGTGGTGCTTCCCGATACTGCGTATTCTTCCAGCTCCGGCCACTGGCCTTCATCGTTAAAGGCATAGACCGTGAAATAATAAGTGGTCTCGGGATCAAGCTCCGTAAAATAAGTGTTGCTCGCAGTAAGACCGTCTTCAAAACTAATCTCAAGGTCCGGGAAGGCGGAGCCCGGGTCGGAGAACCAGTCAGCGCTTGATACCTTTACCCCGAACCTTGTGCCTTCCGGGTTAGCCGTAGACGTAGACCAGGATATGGTAACCGAACTTATATTTACTTCTTCAAAAACAAGGTCAAAGGGAGGAGCCGCGTAGGTATAGGCCGATTCAATGTTAGATTTGCTTAAAGGAGTCCCGTCTTCGTATGCCATTACATACCGGGAATATAGAGTGTTTACATCCAGATCCTCTTCAGTCCAATCAGTTACTTCACTGCCGAACATTACCAGCTCTCCATTATCCTCGGAATCAAAAATCCTGTATTCATCGGCTTCCGGAACCGAAGACCAGTCCCAGTTAATGGTATTAGTAGAGATTGCTGTACCGGTAAGAGTAATATCTTCCGGCAACTCGTGCGCTATTAACTCTGCATCATCCCAGTTAAATATTCCATCGGCATTAGTATATTCATATTTCATTCCGACGCGTACTATATCCGTCTCGGATGGAGCGATACCCTCAACATAAAACTGCGACCAGGTTTCCGCTTCCATAAAATCCTCTTCTCCTATTGAAAGAGTGCTGGAGGATAAAACAGCATCAAATTCATCAAGAAATTTTATATACATCTCCAGTTCTTCAACATCACCCCATGACCAGTCATGTGAAGGCCAGCCATATATACTGAAAATATAATTAGACCCTACTTCGGCTTCTTCATAATCCTGCCAGGCTTCACCGTAGGATTCTTCCCAGAAAGTCATTGACTTGTCACCCGTACGACTTTCAGCCCAACTTTCATAAACTACACCAGGTCCTTCGTCAACCCAATGTTCAAAAATGGGATCTCCTTCATCAAGGTCTTCAAAAGAGGGATTAAGGAGCAGGTTTTCAAAATACTCTATAACCCTGACAGATGCCGTCAGTGGATCATCACCTGCCAGACCGGATGCGAGGACTGTAACAGTCCCTATCCCGGTCTCAAAAGATAAATTGTCGGTAAGTCTTACTTCGGCCTCTGTTTCGTTTTCCCGGCTCACCGAATCAATTGAAAGCCCGTCAAAGTCGCCACCCAATAAAATGTCGCTGGGATCCAGCCCGGCATCAAATGCTTCATTTACAAGGGTAAGAGTGAATGTCTGGTCAAACTCTTCATCTTCCGTTACTTCATACGGTAATATATTAACAGCGGACTCCTCGGTTTCAGTAACCAGAGCCATATCGTAGTAAACGGCCTGTTCCTCAAAGGAACCTTCGGTAGTGATAAGGAAACGTCCGTAGTGGGTATTCTCAGGGGCGGTGCGCAACCCGACAAGTTCTATCCAGGTATCCAGTTCGCCTCCGGCCAGAAGAGAGTCGATAAGTATCGTATTCCCTATCTGATCATCCTGATCATCAAACCATTCCAGTTTCAGTTCAAGCCGGGAATTACCCTTAAGTGGCTCTGCGGAATCGTCCCTTGCCCTCAGGCTTAACTTATATGATGTTCCGGACTGGGCATCAAAGTCCTGATACATTCCCGTCCCCCCGTCAAACCTCTTAATCTCCCAGTCTCCATCGTAAGGATCATCCCCGGCCCACCAGCCGGGCCCCCAGTGTACCCAATCATCTATATCTGCATCACCAAGTGGTCCGTCCTGACCTACTCCGTCCTCAAAAGAAGGGTTATCCAGTAAGTTGACTATAATGAGCTCGGGAGTGGTGGTACTGACATTTACTGTCATTGGAGAGGTTCTCTCCTGGGTATCTTCGGCTATTATAGAGTAGAAGTATTCTGTTTCCGGCTCCACATCCGTATCTGTCCAACTCAAAGATGTGGTACTGTATACAAGGTCCTCTTCTTGGGGAGAGGTAAAATCTGATTGAGACCTGTATATATGGTACTCATCCATCTTGCCTTCAACAGATCCGGCAGCGGGCCAATACAGATCTATCTTATGCTCTGTCTCAGAAGCTTTCGCAAGAACATTCCTCACATCTGACCCCACATCATTAAGTTTTAAATCGTCAAGGTAAACGGTGCCGGAAGCAGTACCGTCACCGGGCGCAAAAAACAAATATATCTGGTCAATCCGGGTTATATCAACTCCATCAAGCTTTCCTTCATCCCAGGTAAACTTAAGTTCCTGCCATTCATCTGGTGTTTCCGCAGTCTTAGATCCTATATCTCCAGACTCATTGTTGTCAGCATCCTCAAATGTCATAAGTATTTCCAACGGTTCCCCCTCCGGATATACCCATATAGATATTGAACTTGATTTACTTACGGAAAAGTCGCTTACATTATTTGAGTCATACAGATCACCGGCCCTGAAAGTCGCCCACTCACCTTCAGTTTTGTCATATTCAACTTTAAGGGAATATGACCCGTTAAAACTTTCCTCATCAGTTACATAAAAGTTATGATACACATCATCATCAAGGGTCCACCACTGCGCGTCGGGAGCATAGGGTTGACTGTCATGGTGAGCGTCGTTCTCAAAAGAATCTATTACCACCCAGGAGGGAGCAAAGGTGGGCCAGTCGGTAGGCGGCGGCTCGGGTCCCAGCCAGGCTGCGCCTACATATATTACACTATTACCGTTCGGCCTGACTGCAGCTATCCTTATCCCTCCAGAAGACCCTTCAGTATCATTCAATCTTTCATGTGTAACCCTCGTCCAATCATCATCATCAAGTGTAACTACACTTCCGTAAGTTGCCAAACCACCTCCTCCTCTTACAATACCAACCCTTACATCTCCCGTTCCTTTAACCCATGCTTCTGCATAATAGGTTTCTCCAACTTCTAATGTATGGTCAAATTGGTTAAGATTTTCTTCACCGGTAGTTGTCTGATTAACTCGAGCTGAATAATCACCCACAAGATTGTTTTCTGAATCACGTAAAACTCGAGAATCTGTACCTGTATAGTCCCAGTTATGCAATAGTGCAGCAGAATTGTACGGATCATCCCACTCTTCAAAATGCCAGTTTAGAAGCAAATTTGGTTCAACTTCATAAAGTGTTACGTGCTCTGTTTTATCGTCATCAACGACAACGCTGTCTTCAACCGTCTGGAATCCTTCTTTTTCTACTGTGTAGTCATAGGTGCCTTCCGGCACATCTGTAAATACCGCCAGCCCGTCCACTCCCGTTATTTTGTTATCTATACCTACAAGCGTAACCGTGGCCCCTTCTACTGAGAGTGTGCCCTCGTCCTGAACATTAAAGGTTATCTCATATTTGGGTATCTCCGTGGTATTGACATTAAGGGTTATAGTGTCGGAGTCAGAAACAGAAACAGATTCGTGTTCATCATCTATTGATGCGGTAAGGTCTCCTGATTTGTCTATACCTGCAGCAAAGGTTATATCAAGTTCTGCTACACCGTTCTCATCGGTATTAACTTCTATCCCGGCCCCCACCAGGTCTGCTTTATCTCCTTCGCTGACGGAATCAATATCGTCTTCAAGAAAATCAGAGAGTGAAAAGTTTACCGGGATATTCTCAATAGATGCGTCAAGTTCAGCTGTATAGGTTTCTGTAGTAGTAGTATCATCGGCTCTTATATCCGTCTCGCCGGTTAATGTTACTTCGCTGGCTTCTTCGGGAACTTCATGAAAGCTAACTGTATCAAAAACTTGACGGCTACTGCTATCAACATGCCTGGCAGAAATTTTAATTATTGCCTTTGCTGTTTTTGGCGGCGCCTGCGCCACAAACTCCTTTTCCTCCCATGCCTCCTGAGCCGATAAACTGATTTCCCCGCTTGTTGATGTATCAATATATGTATCATCATCTTCGTACCACAGGATTTCCAACTGCAGGCGCTGATGTGCCCAGTGTGTTCCGGGAGCCATCCAATAAACCGAAACCGCATAAGATTTGTCCGCAGACAATCCTGTTATATAATTATCTAACTCCAATTCACGTGAAGGGAAGGTACCTGCCACATTTGCCCAGGTAAAACTCTCGTCGCCTGTGTGATTTTCACCCGTATATTCATAGTCAGGAGTACCTGAAGTTGACCATGTCCATTTGGCGTTTGCTTCATCCAACTCAAAACTCGGATCATGATCTTCTTCTGTAAGAAGTCCCGGGTCATAACCGAGGTCAGCATAAACATCTGTGGAAGAGGCAATTATAGAGATGACAATAATAAGGGGCGCGA
>SLGR01000012.1 GCA_007136585.1 Candidatus Sumerlaeota bacterium
GATCCTCCCCGCCTTGCCCGGGGGGCAAAATCAAGGCAGGAGGCCCTGGGCCATTACAGGCGCGTACGGGATGAGATAAGAGCCTTCGTGGAGGAGCTCCCCGGGGCTCTTTTCGGGGAAAGGAAATAATATGAGCAGAGAAAAATATGATATAAGTTTTTTCGAGAGGTACCTGACTCTCTGGGTCATACTGGGTATAGGCGCGGGGATTACCCTGGGAGGAGTTTTCTCCCGGGCTGCGGATTTCCTGAGTTCCATTTCTATTGAGGGGGTCAACCTCCCCATAGCCGTGCTCTTATTCGGGATGATGTACCCGATAATGGTGCAGATTGATTTCAGGGAGGTCAGGAACGCTGTCAGGGCTCCCGGGCCGGTCCTGCTTACCCTGGTAATCAACTGGGGTGTAAAACCTTTCAGTATGTTATTCTTTGCCTGGCTTTTTATGAGGGTCATATTCGCGGGTCTCCTTCCTTATGATGCGGCGGGTGAGTACCTGGCGGGTATGATACTCCTGGGTATAGCCCCCTGCACGGCGATGGTTCTGGTCTGGAGCTACCTTGCAAAAGGGTTCATGGGACTTACCCTGGTTCTGGTCGCGATCAACTCCCTGACAATGCTGGTCCTGTACGCCCCTCTGGGAAACTTCCTGCTGGGTGTTGCGGATATGCCCATACCGTTTATGACAATATTCTTCAGCATTATGCTTTACGTGGGGGTTTCCCTGGTTGCCGGTTATATTTCCCGCACCGCGCTGATACGGAAAAAGGGGATAGAGTGGTATGAATCCGTATTTCTGAAGAATATGGGCAGTATTTCAAAGGTATCCCTTCTGGCTACGCTTGTCTACCTCTTTATGCTCCAGGGCGGGGTTATTCTCGCCGCGCCCTTCGTGGTTGTGCTTATAGCCGTACCGCTTACCGTACAGACACTGGTCATATTCAGCCTGGGATACTGGGCTGCCCGTAGACTGGGGTTTCGCTACGAAGAGGCCGCTCCTTCGGCTATGATAGGCGCCTCCAATCACTTTGAGGTGGCTATAGCTACCGCTGTAACGGTATTCGGGCTGGGTTCCGGGGCCGCGCTGGCTACAGTAGTCGGGGTCCTAATAGAGGTCCCGGTGATGCTCCTTCTTGTGAGGATCTGCCTGAAGACAAAAGAAAGGTTTAAGCGGGAGTCAGTGTAAGCCGGGGTCCCGGTTCAGTATACCCCTGGATTTAAGAAACGGTATGCTGGCGGCCATCCGTGCGAAGCTGTGCCATCTGCCTATCTCGCATACTTTTATGATCCCTTCAGGAAGGTTCCGTGAGATAAGTTCCCAGTCAAGATCACCTTCTCCTGGCGGGAAGTGGTCTTTTAGCTCTTTCATATCGTGGAGGTGAACCCCTGATAATCGGTCTCTGAACCGTTCAAACCATTCCAGGTGGGGGGTAAAACCCTCTCTTGCCCTGAACTCCGCGTGCCCCGTATCATGCCAGTACGAGACCCTTTCGGGCGGGAACTTTTCCAGGAGCCGGGACATCTCGTCCGGGTCTGGTATCTCGTGAAAATTGGCCCTTGTTTCCAGGGCGATACTAATATCCTTTTTTTCGGCATACTCCGTTATCCGGGAAAGTGAGTCTTCCGCAAAGCGGAAACACCTGGCGGCCTGCTCTTCTCTTGTTCTGATCAGCTCTTTCCTGAGCGCACCCTGCCGGGGCGCTTCCTTTAAACCTTCCAGGCAGCTGCGCCGCAGCTGCTTCTCCAAGTCCGTATCAATATCATAATCCCCGGCGTGGAGAACTACTGTTTTCGTGTTAAGGGAAGCGGCGGTCTCAATTGTTTCCAGCACCCCGCGCACGGCTTCCTTCCTTTCCTGCCGGTCTTCGGAGCTCAGGGAGAGTTCGGAAAGCCGCCCCCCTCCGGAAAGAAAAGGGTTGGGTATGGGGGCATGAAGAGTTGAGATCTTAAACCCGCCGGATTCGAGAAGCTCATCAAGGAGTTCCCCGGTGAGAAGGTTGTTGAGGTCTATATGGGTGAACCCGGCAGCAGAGGCGGCTTCAAGAAAACCCCTCATACTATCGTAGGCCGGGCTGTACATTGTTGATAGGGCGATATCCGTCATAACCTTATGGTAACAGTTATGCTCCCTCCCTGCCAGAGTCCGGCGGGGCCGGGTTAAAGGGCGTCTCTCAGGCCTTTACCCTGCGGACCCTGTGATTCGGGAAGAACTTGGCGGCTGTCTTCCTGGCGCAGCTCCTCCTTGATGTTATGTATATTATGGCCGCTTTGGATCGCGCAGCTTTCTCAATAAGCGGGGCGAACCCGCCCCCGGAGAGCTCAAGGGGCCCGGATTCATCTATAAAGAGGGCCGATCCTTCCGGGATATCTTCAAAGAGGGAGCTGACCCAGTCGGCGGTTTCACTGCTTAACCTGAACCGTCCGGCCCTCTCCCCTTTTCCGGGGGGCCACCCCGCGCGGGATAGGGGCCTGGTCTCACCGGAGGAAAGGTCCCTTGCGTCAAACCCTGTCTTAATGGAGTTCTCATATACCCCTTCGGCGGCAAAACCCATAACCCTCCTTTTCTTTTTCTCCTCCCGCGCGTATCTCAGGAGGCGCCGGGTTTTTCCGCTGTCGGTCTCCCCCGTTATGAGAACCGTCTCCGGAAGGCTCATCTCCCGTACCTTGAGCCTCAGGCACATTTCCGAGGCGTTCCTCAGCGCGCACCTTACGGCTGTGGCCGGAAGGGCGGTAAGCGGTACCCTGCGGCGGGAGTTAAGGCTCAGTACCGCCCATCCCGAGGCAAGGTCGTTCCTCATAGAGGGGAAAAGGTTCATTGAGAGGGAAAGGGATCGGGAGATATCCCTGCCCAGAACGGGAAGGAGAAGATGGTTCAGTCGGGTAAAGTTCAGGTTGGATACGATGGAGAGGAACCCGCCGTAAACCGCGATCACCCTCAGGAGTATGCTTAGGGCCATTGATATCCCTTCCCTTCCCGGAAGAATAAGCCCGGGGAGGGCGGCGAAAAGGATTATGATAAGGTAGAACCCGGCCTTTCGGAGCTCTGCGAACTCCCGGTAGGAAAGGAGGAGCCCTCCGGCCGCGGCGGCAGGAAGAAAATAGATGCTCCCTGAGAACGAGGCGGCGATACAGAGAGCCCCGGCATATACACGGGCCTTACCGCTCATCCCGGAACCTCCAGGCCGCCAGACCCGCGAGGGCCCCTATGACCATATGAACCGCGCCGATAACGAGTACAGCCGCAAGGAGAGACCCTTCCAGCCCCGCCCTGCGGATAAACTCAAGGTAATCCCCTCCCAGGAGAACACCGGTCGCAACCGCCCGCGAGAAGGGGGGCCAGAGCATCGCCAGGGCCCCGGCCAGCATATACCCCGCCGGTTTCCTTCCGCCTGCGAAGATGCCTGTCTCCGCCAGGAAGGCCTCGGCCATTATGGATATATATATATTCGGCTTCGGAACCATACCCAGGGAAATAAATTTCACCGATGCGCATACAACCCCCATTCCCAGGAGGGAACCCCTTGCCTTTCCCGGGATGTACTTGAGCCCGACAAGTATTATCCATACGCCTGCGGCTGCCAGGATACTCCCGGACATTGGAATATGGAGCAGGTGAAGCCAGGTTCCTATGAAGAGTTCGCTGAACCCCCAGAGCATCCCGAAGGCGGCTGTATACGCTATCTTCTTATGCGACAAGGTTCACCCCGCAGGTTGCCAGTCTCTCAAGTATCCTTCTGTCGTGGGAGGAGATGAATACTATCCCTCCCCCGGAGCATTTCTCCCTTACCCCCTCAAAGAGTATCTCCATACTTGCGGCGTCAAGTCCGTAGGTGGGTTCATCCAGAACCATAACCGGGGCGGAGAAAGCCCCTGCTATGGCCAGGCGCTGTTTCTCTCCCGCCGAGAGGGTCTCTACCGGGCGGTCCATTCCGCCGGATAGGCCGAACCGGGTCAGAATATCCTCCGGTATCCCCCAGGCCCCGGCCTGTTCCCCCGCTGTGCGCGCCAGGAAAAACCTTCCCGGCTCCTGGGGGACATAGGATACTATCCCCCTGCGTTTCCTGATACCCCTCAACGGTCTCCCCATCCAGGAGCATTTTATATCCGCTGCCGATGAGACCCCCGCAATAGAGGCGAGCAGGCTGGTCTTTCCGCTCCCGTTATCCCCGCTTACCCCGACGCAGGATCCGCCCGGAAGGCTCAACTCCAGGTCGCCCCTCACCTCCAGGAGCCCGGTCCCTTCAGGTTCCGGCCTGCAGTAATCCGGAATCCTCTCAAGGTACCCGGCAGCTTCCTCCCGTGACACCTCCGAGGGGGGGTCCCGGTCAAAGGAGAGGAACCTGTCGGCCGTATCCAGGAACTCGGGGGTATGGTCTATGATAAGTGCTGTTTTTCCGGTTTTTTTTAGAAGGGAGTCAAGGGCGCTGCGGTTCTCCTTGGAGAGGCAGACCCCGGGTTCGTCCAGGAGAAGTATATCTTTGGAGAAGGCCCCGGCCAGGGCGGTTATTGTTTTTTCCCCGTGGGAAAGTTCCGTACATCTTCTTTCGTATAGATCTCCGGCCCCGAGCATCTGAAGCTCCTTCATTCCCGCCTCTTCCTTTACCCAGTTTCCCATTAGGTCCCAGGTGGGGTTCTGAGAGACCCACCCCGGCCTGGAGGATAGGAAGAGCTCTACCGAGCTCTCCCAGCCCTCGTCTTCGCAGGCGAGTCCCAGGAGCATCCTGAAGAATGAGCTCTTCCCGCTTCCCGAAGGGCCGGTAATCAGGAGAACCCCGCCTTCTTCAAGGGTGAGGTCCAGGGATTTGAATATGGAATTTCCCTTTACCGAGAGTCCCCCCCTGCGGAGCTTAAGAGCGGTCTTCTTCATCCTTTGCGTATTCAGAACTCAGCCCGGGCCCCTACCGATACCCTGCGCCCCGGCATAGGTTCGCGGAAGTAGAGGGTGTAACTTTTATCGGTGATATTCTCAACCGACGCGTAAACTGAGGCGGCGGGTGTGACCCGGAGAGTGTAATCAGCCCCCAGGAGTATAAGGTCTTCCATACCTCCCTGCCGTCCGTCAAAGATGTATCTTCCGAACCTTCCGGTTGAGGCTGCCGAGAAGCGGTGCCTTCCCCCGGAGATGCTCAGGGAGGCTCTCAGGGTATGCCTTGTGGTATGGAAGGTGAGGTCTCCCGGGTCAAGGTAGGTATACCCCAGGAAGAGTTTAAGCGGACCGGAAATGAGGAGTTCCCCGGAGAACTCAACCCCCCGGTAGCGGGCCTCGGAATCAATATTCATCAGGGCTCTTCGGACCGGATTTCCTTCGTATGTAAAGGGAGTTTCGGGCTCCCGGGATACGATCATATCCTTCACCCTCGCGGTGAAAACATTTACAGAGGCCTCAACCCTCGGGTTTTCATAGGAGATACCCGCCTCAAGGTTTTCGGATCTCTCCGGTTTCAGATCCGGATCCCCGAAGAGGCGCAGGTTCCTTGAGAACCTCTCGGCAACTGTAGGGTACCTGAACCCTGATCCGTACCCTGCCGAGAGTAAGACCCCTTTAAGGATCCTCCGGCGGAGAGTTATATGGGGGGTGAAGATGCCGTCAAAATCCTCCGTTTTCCTGTACCTGAGCCCTGCCGAGATATCCCAGTCTTCCAGGGGGAGGTGCCCCTGGATATAGGGAGAGTACCCGGATCGTGTTTCAGTGAGATCTCCCGAGAACTCTTCCCGCGAGAGTTCCGCCCCTGCGAAGAGGCGCCCGCCTCCTTCTCCTGTAATGTTCCACTCCGCTATTCCGCCCAGGGTGGCGGCATCTTCCTTCTCAAGGATGGAAGAGCTCTCCCTTTCGGTGTTGCAGTATGCTCTCAGCGATAGGCTGCTCCTGCGGTAATCCCTCCTCCATCCTGCTCTGAAGAGCCCCAGGAGATGCTCCCGTCCGGTCTCCTTCTCCAGGAACTCTCCCGTTCCGGGGCTGTAAAGGGGGATATCCCGTTCCGAGTAGAACCCCCGCGCCGTAAATGAGAAGAGGTTTCTTTCGGCCAAAATCTCTGAGGATGCGGAAAGGTTTACCATAGTAGCGGGGTTGTTCTCGTGCCCCCGGGTATCATAGTATGATGAGGCAAAGCTGTACCCGGTATTGCCGCTTCTGCGGGAGAGGGATGCCGAAACCCTTCTGCTTCCGAAGCTCCCGCTCATAAGGTCGATCCTGGTTTCCTCCAGGTGCCCTGTGTCGGATATGACGTTTACGGCCCCCGCCAGGGAACCGGCCCCGAAAAGCGCGGATGCGGGGCCGCGGTAGATATCAATACGTTTTATGGTATCGGGGTCAAGGCTTTCAAGAAGGAACCCCCTTCTCATCGTTGCGGCGGGAGCCCCGTCCAGGTAGAGGGCGACCTTGTTATTTGTCTGCCCCCCGGAGATGCCTCTTACTGAGAGTCCCGAGATCCCCCCGGGGCCGGCGTAATGCACCTGCATCCCCAGTTTTTTATCCATAATGCTTCCGAGCTGGGGCATACCCGGGTGTACAAGTTCCCGGCGGGTGAGGGTTTCAACGGAAACCCCGGCACCGGCGGAGAGACGGGGGAACCTCTCTCCCCTTACCTCCACCACTCCCAGGTGGCCCAGTTCTGAAGAGTCGCCCCGAACCGGAGCGGCAAGAGAGACCGCGGATCCCAGGAGGATAATTTTAATAATGTGTTTCATGGCGTTATACTTAGTAAAATATAACGCTTATGTCAATCAGATCTTTCCCTTGAACTCTTTAAACCACGGGTTAATTTTGGTAGTATTTGCGTGGCGGCAGTAATTTGCCGGGAGGTCGGATTCAGAATAAGAGGTAAGATATATGAGTTTTAGAGAACTTGTGGAAAAAAGGTACAGCTGCCGCAGGTATGAGTCCGCGGGAGTGGAACGGGAGAAGATAAATGAGTGCGTTAAGGCGGCTCGGTCAGCCCCGTCGGCATGTAACGCCCAGCCCTGGAGGTTCCTTGTGATTGACGATCCCGGAGTCCTTGAGGGGGCCTGCGCCGCGGCTGTCTCGGGGGTTTACCGGATGAGCAGGTTCATTAAGGGGGCCCCGGTTCTTATAGCGGTCCTTGCGGATAAGGGGAGTTTCCTTTCAAAGATGGGTTCCCTGGTCAGGGATGCCGGGTTCTACCTTATAGATATAGGGATAGCCTGCGAGCACCTTGTTCTCCAGGCCTCCGAGCTGGGGCTTGGAACCTGTTACGTGGGGTGGTTTAACGAGAAGGCGCTTAAAAAAAACCTTGGTATCCCAAAGAAGTTAAGGGTCCCCCTGCTTATCTCAATGGGGTACCCCAGCGAAGAGTACCGCAAGAAGGATCCGATCCGCCGCCGGGCCGGTTCGGAGACCAGGAAAGACCTCAAAGAGATACTTTACTTCAATAGCCTCCGGTAACTTTCCCGTCTGATTTTTCTAAATGCCCTGCTTTAGGAAAACATAAAATATATTTTACTTTTCCAATTAAGAGCCGGGCATCCTGCTGATTAACCTAAAGAAGAGTTTAAATACGCGAAAGCTCTTCAGGTTCTCTGCATTCTTTACAGAATAAATCCGTTGCGCGGAGTCTGCGCAATAAAACTTGACAAAAACAATATTGTTTATTATGTTTATATTAAACAAAATAACTCATATATATTTTGGGGCCGGAGAATAGAGTATTGCGGAAAGGAAATAAATGAAGAAATTTAGAAATTTACAGTGCAGGGAGTGCGGGAGGCGTTTCCCGGCGGAAGCGGTTTACGTATGTGAGTACTGCTTTGGCCCCCTGGAGGTTATCTATGATTACGGGAGTATAGATATTTCCCGGGACTCAATCTTAGAGGGGCCGTTAAGCCTCTGGCGCTATAAGCCCCTGCTCCCGGTTCATACAGATTCTCCGGTTACCATCGGGGAAGGGCTGACCCCCCTCCTCAGGGCCGGCAATCTTGAGAAAGAACTTGGCCTCAAAGAACTTTATATAAAGAATGATTCGGTCAATCCCACTTTCTCTTTTAAGGACAGGGTGGTTACAGTGGCAGTTTCCAGGGCAAGGGAACTGGGGTTTGATACAGTGGCCTGCGCATCTACCGGGAACCTGGCCTGTTCTGTGGCCGCTTACGGGAAAAAAGCAGGCCTGAAAACAGTAGTTTTTATCCCTGCGGATCTTGAGAAGGGAAAAGTCCTGGGGGCCGGCATATACCAGCCCCGCCTGGTAGGGGTAAGAGGCGATTACGATCAGGTAAACCGCCTCTGCGGAGAATTGGCGGGAACCTTCAAATGGGGGTTTGTGAATGTGAACCTGCGCCCCTATTATGCCGAGGGGTCAAAGACCCTGGGTTTTGAGGTGGCCGAACAGCTGGGCTTCAGGGCCCCCCGCCAGGTTGTAGTGCCTATGGCCTCGGGTTCTCTCCTTACCAAGATATACAAGGGGTTAAAGGAGTTTGAAGAGTTGGGAATCATAGAGGAAGCCGGGACCAGGTTTTTCGGCGCCCAGGCATCCGGGGCCGATCCCATAGCCGAAGCTGTCAGAAAGGATGAGGATATCATAAGGCCTGTAAAAGTAAAAACCATTGCCAAATCTCTGGCGATCGGAAACCCTGCAGACGGTTACTACGCCTGGGATGTCATAAAGAAGAGCGGCGGTTATGCGGCTTCTGTTACCGACGATGAGATTGTGGAAGGGATAAAACTTCTTGCCTCCACTGAAGGGGTATTTACCGAGACCGCGGGGGGTGTGACGGTTGGAGTTCTGAAAAAACTGGTTGAGAACGGGAAGATAGACCCGGAGCTCTCGGTAGTTATATATATAACCGGCAACGGGCTCAAGACCCAGGAAGCCGTGGAGAAAAGTGTTTCTAAAATAGAGGAGATAGAACCTTCTCTTAAATCGTTTAAGGAGAGCTGCCCCTGGGCAGTATGATATAAGAAAGGAGGAAAGCAATGATAAAAGTAAAAATACCCCAGCCCCTGCGAAACCTTACGGACGGGAAAGACGAGGTCTCTCTGGAAGGAAATGAGATCGGAGAGATTCTTCTGGAGCTGGAAAAGAAGTATCCGGGTATAAAGGAAAGGTTAAGGGATGAAGAAGGGAAGCTGAGGAGGTTTATAAACATATTCGTAAACGGAGATGATATAAGGCATCTTGAAGGTGAGGCTACGCCGGTAGAGGAAAGGGACGAGGTCTCTATCCTGCCGGCCATAGCGGGAGGCTGATATGGCAAGAATAAAGAAACAGCTTGATCTGATATTTCCCGGGGAGCAGGTAAGAGAACCGGTTATATACAGGGTAAGCAGGGAGTATGATATCGTATTCAATATCCGCCGCGCAAAGGTTACTGAAACCACCGGGGAACTGGCCCTGGAGTTCGAAGGAGAGGAGAGCGAGGTGGAGAAGGCGGTAGAGTACCTGGCGGGAAAAGGGGTAAAGGTTCAGCCCCTGCCCCATGATATAGTGGAGTAAGTACAATAGATACAGACAGGTATATAAGACAGGAGCTCTTTAAGCCCGTAGGTAAAGAGGGGCAGCGAAAGCTCAGGGGTTCAAAAGCCGTCATAGTGGGGTGCGGGGCCCTGGGCTCAAGGGTCAGCGAGGAGCTTGCGCGTTCCGGGTGCGGGTTTCTAAGAATAATAGACAGGGATTTCATAGAGCTCTCAAACCTCCAGCGCCAGGTCCTTTTTACGGAGAAGGATGTCAGGGATAACCTTCCAAAGGCCTTTGCCGCGCGCAGACACCTGGAGGAGATAAACTCCGGGGTTACTATAGAGGATATAGTGGATGACCTGAATTACTCCACGGCCGATAAATACCTCTCCGGGGCGGATATAATACTTGACGGCACTGATAACCTGGAAGTGCGGATGCTGATAAACGATTATGCTCAGAAGAACCGTATCCCCTATATTTACGGGGCTGCGGTCTCATCATACGGAAACTCAATGAATATTATACCCGGCAGAACCCCCTGTCTAAGGTGCCTATTCCCTCTCCTTCCCCCCCCGGGGGAGGTGGATACCTGCGATACGGCCGGGGTCATATCCCCCATCCCCGGGGTCATAGCCTGTATAGAGGCTGCCGAGGCCATAAAGCTCCTCTCCGGGAACCCCGGAGAGTTAAGAGAATCCCTTCTTTTCATAGACCTGTGGTCCGGCAGGTTTAATACCTACAGCGTAAAACCCGAACCGGGGTGTGAATGCTGCGCCGCGGGAAACTACGAGTATCTTACCCCGGAAAAGGGGAAGAAGATAACAACCCTCTGCGGCAGGAACGCCGTTCAGATAACCCCGGCCTCGGGAGAAAACGTTAACTTTGAAGACCTGCGTGAAAAGCTTCATCCGATAGCAGAGGTTGAGGGGAATAAGTTCATACTGAAGTTTACCCTGGACGGGTGCGGTATAAGCGTATTTAAGAACGGAAGAGCCATAATCCAGGGAACCTCAGATGTAAACAGGGCGAGGAGCCTTTACTCAAGGTATATAGGAGAGTGAGCACAGAAAATAAGATAATATATTTTGATAACGCGGCCACCTCCTGGCCAAAGCCGGAACCTGTTTATGAGTCTCTCGGAAGTTTTCTCAGGGAAAAGGGGGCCAACCCCGGCCGGAGCGGGCATAGAATGGCCCAGGCGGCGGAGCGGGCGATCGACGGGACAAGAAACCTGGTCTCTTCCTTTTTAGGGGTCGGGAGCCCGGAGAGGATAATATTTACTCTTAACTGCACCGACGCCCTTAATATCGCCATACACGGAACAGTAAAAAAAAGTTCCCATGTTATAACCACCTCGCTGGAACATAACTCTGTAACCAGGGTCCTGAATGAGCTGAGAGAAAGAAAATCGGTTGAGATTACCATAATTGAGCCCTCGGAAGAAGGGTATATAGATCCGGATAATATAAGAAAGAGTATCAGGAAAAACACCTCGCTTATAGCTATAAATCACGGTTCAAATGTCACGGGAGCCCTCCAGGATGCCGGGGAGACAGCTCTTATCTCCCGCAAGAAGGGTATCCCCTTTCTCCTGGATGCTGCGCAGTCGGCAGGGGCGGCTCCTCTTGACCTTGGCGCCCTTGGAGTATCCCTTTGCGCCTTACCCGGTCATAAAGGGCTGCTCGGCCCTACAGGGACGGGGATTCTTTATGTTTCAGAAGATCTGGAAATTTCTTCTTTCAGGCAGGGGGGGACGGGGACGGATTCCGCCTCCCCCCGTCACCCTGATAAGTACCCCTTTCATCTTGAGGCCGGCACCCCCAACACCTCCGGCATAGCCGCCCTGGGTGAGGGGATAAGGTACGTTGCGGATAATTTCGATTCTATCATAAAGAGAGAAAAGGAGCTGCTCGGCTTCCTCCTTGAGGAACTGGGAAAGACCGGGGGCATAAGAGTATACGGGCCCCGGAGTTCAGAAAAGAGGGTGGGGACGATTTCCCTTAACGCCGAGGGATGGTCTCCCGATGACCTGGGGGCGGTGCTGGATGAAAACTTTAATATAGCCGTAAGGACCGGGCTTCACTGCGCCCCGGGCGCGCACAGGGGCCTGGGCACATTCCCCGAAGGGACCGTGAGGGTCTCCTGCGGCCCGTTTAACACGGAAGAAGAGGCGGAGAAGCTTCTCTCGGCCCTGAGGGAAGCGGTAAAACTGTAAGGGCTGTATATTAAAACCCGCCGCGCTGTTTTGGGGGCAATATATGATGAATTTTATTAAATTACTTAATTTTTAAATATATTGCTTTTATAAAACTTGACAAAATAAATAATATTTATTAAAATAAAATATTATAAGGTTGTAGGATTTATCAGGAGGAAAAAATGAGCAAAGTGTTTAAGGACATTACGGCGGCCGTGGGAAGGACCCCGGTAGTGGGGCTTGAAAAGATTTCAAAGGGTCTTCCGGGAAGGATCCTGGGAAAACTTGAGTCTTTCAACCCCCTGGGCAGCGTCAA
>SLGR01000116.1 GCA_007136585.1 Candidatus Sumerlaeota bacterium
AAAAGGAGGAGTTATGAGGAAATTTATCGTGATTATGATCGGGGCAGCGGTGCTGGGTATGCCTGTAAAGGCGGCAGCGGCGGAGCCGCTCCTGCTGGCGGATTTTGATGATGTGAGTCCGGGAACCTGGTATCTGGAAGATGTGGCATCTGCGGAAAGAGATGATTCACTCTGGCAGCTTCCTACAGTTGAGGGGTGGTCCTTAAATCTGAGCTGGGATATAAGCGGCGAACCCGAATGGGCCGGGGGAGGGATTGCCGGGCTTGATGTGGATGCTACGAATTACAGCGAGCTCTCGTTCTGGATTTATACCGGGACTCCCGGACTTGATATAAAGGTAGCTATTAGGAGCGAGGAAGTGGAACCTCAGGAAGCCAAGGTAAATCTGATAGATTATCTTACCACGGTTCCTGATACCTGGCAGCAGGTAAGCATTCCTATTTCGGCTTTTCTCAGGGTAAATAAAGAAGTGGATCTTGAAAACCTGAATGTGGTAAGCTGGATCTCAGATCCCGGTGATACCGAGGTTGTTTATATGAATATTGATAACGTGCGCCTTACCTCGCAGCCCCGTACCCCCGCGTACTCCCTTATATACAGCGGCGGGCTTCTGGGCGGCGGGGATCTGCCGGGGGATACAAGCATCTGGTGGGACCAGGCGGCAAGCACGGAGACCACGGATGTAATAGAAGTCCAGGTTGACCCGGTCTATGCGGTCTCCTGGGAGACAACCCCTGAAGTTATATACGAGAATATTCCGGATACAACCAACTGGTTTGTCCTGGAAGTGCTTAACGAGGGAAATACAGCCGACAGGATAGAGCTTTCCACTTCAGTGGTCAAGGGAGAGTCCTGGCCGGCCAGCATATACTGGGATGTTGACGGAAGCGGGGAGTTTAATGAAGGGGACCCCGAACTCTGGGATTCAATCGGGACCATACCGGGGACACCCCATAAGTTTCTCGTAAGGGTCGAGATACCTTCCGGAGCGGTTATTGACTCAAGTATGACCCTCAGGGTTACGGCAAAGAGCTCGGGGGATAATGACGGGTGGGAAGGAAAAGAGGATACTGTAAGTTATGATTTCACCATAGTCGCTGGCGAGCCTCCCGAGAGCCTTCTGGCAAACCCCTCTTTTGAGGAGCAGGGGACAGATCCCGATGAAACCTGGAACCCTCTTTACTGGGGAGTTGAAGGTACTGCAAGCAGAGAGGAGTGGGAATCGCGGACGGGGAACTGGTCGCTTATGATAAAAACTGATGGAGAAGACCCCGGGTCCGGGTACGCCTACCAGTCAACCTCCGCCGCCCCCGGTTACGAGTATACGCTCAGCGTATGGGCCTTAAGGGAAGCGGGAGATCCGGAAGACGATGTCCCTCTTTATATTGAGCTGGAATGGCTTTACGGCGACGAGGAGGTTATTGACTCTGTAAGAAAGGATTTTGACCCGCCGGTCAGGGCAAGTGAGGGAGGCCCCGGATGGGCAGAGTTTACGCTCTCATCGGCCGCACCCGCCGGAACCGAGTATATCCGGGTAAAGCTGGGCGGTGAGAACGTGGATACTGGAGGTTTCTTTGACGATGTGGTTCTTCAGGAAACCCCGGTTATTGAAGAGCTCCTCGTTAACCGTTCGTTTGAGGAGGGGTCCGGTCAGGGTAATGAACTTTCGCAGGCTTATATCTCCGGGTGGACCCACGACGGAGCCGCAGGGTACTGGGTTGAAGGGGGCGGAGGTGACCCGGATGCCTATGACGGGGATTATATGATTAAGCGGTATGCCGCGGGAACATACATGTACCAGGATTTCGGGGCGGTAGAAGGCTCGACGTACTCATTAAGCGTATGGGCTTATGATGACAGCACCGAAGCGTTGGGCGCGGGTTCACGGCTTGAACTGAAGGTGGAGTGGTATGATTCAGGAGATGTTCAGCTTAGCTCGGTTATCATAGATACGCTCTCCGGAGGAGAGGTCACCGATGCGTGGTATGAGCTTAGCGGGGAGGCTGAGGCTCCCGCTGATACCGAGTACGGGCGTATAGTGATAACCACCGAGGATGACGGAGACTGGTCTGGATCCGTTTACTATGACCTGGCATCTGTGGAAGGGCAGAAACCTGTGCTGCCGGTCTTTCCTGCTGTAAGTATAGTAAAATCAGCGGATAGGGTCTCGGCACGCCCCGGCGACGAGATAATCTATACTATAACTTACGGGAATACGGGGGCCGAAGCCAGTAACGTTGTGATAGTAGACGCGGTCCCGTTTAATACCGTACTTGTGGATTCTGTAGGATCCGAGGGCGGAGTGACCGTGGAATACTACTACGGGGGCCAGTGGGAGCCGGATTATGATTCTGCTGCGGAGAAGATAAGATGGAACGTCGGAAGCCTCGGATACAATGTTACGGACCAGGAGGCTGTATTTACCGTAGAGGTCAGGTAAGCAAAACGGGCAGGTAAATAAAACCGTAAGCGCCGTTTATGTAATAAAAGGGCTTCTTTTACCGGAGTCAGAAATTGTGTTTCCGGCGGTGGTGTTGTATATTAAAAAGATGAAGGTACGTAATATGGGATACGGGTGAGGTAAAACCCTTTAGAATTTGAAGTTGTCTTTACTTGGTAAGAGCTGCGGCGCGTTCTGTAGCCACTTGACGGGGTTTATTCTTCTTCAGGCGGCGGCAGCGCTGATAACGGCGGGTATTTTTACCCCGTCACACGCGTCGTGGTATATTCTAAACAGGGCTACCGCCTCCTGGGAGTTTGAGTCTGTAGGGCACACCCTGGTGTCAAACGAGGTCGCAACCGCGTACGCGGCTGATAACCTGCTTCTGAACCCTTCTTTCGAGGAGCGGGAGGGAGAGGATGAGTGGAATCCGCTCCACTGGGACCTTGATGGAAATGTCTCAAGGGAAGAGTGGGAGCCCAGGAGCGGTGACTGGTCTCTGATGATTCAGGACTGGAATAGCGGAACCGGGTATGCCCACCAGTCAACCTCCGCTGTCTCAGGTTACGAGTATACGCTCAGCGTATGGGCTGTAAAAGAAGGAGCCCCGGAAGACGATGTCCCTCTTTATATGGAATTTGAATGGCTGGACGGAGACGCGCAGGTTATTGACTCCGTAAGAAAGGATATTCTTCCCCCGCTCAGGGAAGATGATGGAGGCCCCGGATGGTCCGAGTTTACGCTCTCATCGGCAGCCCCCGCCGGGACCGGGTATATCCGGGTGAAACTTGGCGGTGAGAACGTGGAGGAAGCCGGTTATTTTGACGATATCCTTCTTACGGAAAAAGCCCTCATCCCCGGGAGTGTATCCCTTGACTCGGATAATTACTACACGCTCTTTTCATCGGCGGTTATTACCGCTATTGATATTGATAGCAGCCTTAACCCTGGTGCCGAAGATACGGTAAGCGTAAAGGTAACTTCGGATACTGACGATGACGGGTTTAATATCACGCTTCTTGAGACCTCCTCCGATACAGGTGTCTTTACCTCCACCGTACCTTTAAGATTCTCTCTTGAGGAGTCCCTGCCCTCTGAGAGGGTGCTTAAGGTAAGGGACGGGGATACCGTGACCGCGGAGTATACCGACGCTTCCGGCGGGGTAAGGGTGTCAACGGCCGGGTTCCATAACATTGACAGGAGGGTAGGGGGGATATACGTTGAGGAGAACCCGCCAGGTGAGAGCGATTATATACGGGGAAGGACAAGGAGCGTAAACGCCAGCGTAAGCGTATATGTATATGATATTTACGGTTCAACTCTTGCGGAGCTTACCGCGGTTTCGGATGAGAACGGGGAGTTTGCGATAGACCTCGGGGATAACCGGAGTTTCGGGATGACCCCTGACCCGGATACCGGGCATGTGAGTTTCTACGTCGGAACCCGGGATACCGACCCCTCCGGCAGGATACTTGTCAGAAACGATATAAAGTGCGTTATACGTGAGGAAAAGATAAGGTTTGAATCGGTTCCCTGGGGAGAAGGGGTTGATTACCTTGTGGGGGAAGAGGGCGCTGTTGAGTCAGGGGCCGAGCTCCTTGAGTCTGTTCCTGGAGCCGGGGGGCAGGTAAGGACAATGGTGAAGGTGGAGGGAGAGACGGCGGCTGTGGAGCCTGACGGTAGTTTCAGGATAGCCGTGGGTGACAGGTACAGGAAACACGCCTCCGTGGAGGCTCTCTTCATAGATCCCGCTTACAATACAGCAGGGGTTGAGGTCAGGAATACCACCAGGCGGAACCAGCTCCTTCAGAACGCGCCGAACCCTTTTGTTATAAGCAGGGACGATTTTACTGTAATAAGGTACGAGGTTGAGAGCGATACTCACGTTGAGATAGAGATTTATAACCTTGCGGGTGAGCTTATAAAGACGCTGGTGGATGAGTTCAGGCCGGCGGGGCAGCATATCGCCAGGTGGTACGGTGATAACGGCGGAGTGGGGGATAATACCGGAAGGACCGTCGGAAGCGGTGTTTACGTTTATGTCATAGAGGCCGGCGGGTTCAGGGAAAGCAGAAAGATAATAGTGGTGCGATGAAGAGAAACTCCGGTACAATTTTAAACAGAGTCAAGGCGGCCGGTAAGATTTCGGCAGGGATCCTGGCTGCTCTTTTATTTTCCAGCGGCGTCTCCGCGGCGGGGATACACCGGAGGGCCGGTACGGCCTCCGCGGATATCCTCAAGCTCGGGGCCTGCGCCCGGTCGGCGGCGATGGGGGGAGCCTTCACCGCTGTGCCCGGGGATCTTTCGGGTTTTAATTTCAATACCGCCGGGGCCGGTTTCATAGACGAGCCGCTCGTTTCTTTTACCCATAATTACTGGATACAGGATACCGTTTACAATTACGCGGCCGGGGTATATCCTTTCAGTTTCGGGAACCTTGGTTTCAACCTCAGGATGTTTTCAATGGGGGATGATATTATGGAGACTGAGCTTGACCTCGGCACCTTCTCGCCGGTACCCACCGGGCGCACCCTTTCAGCTTACGATACGGCGCTGGGGATAAATTATGCCCGGGATATCAGGATCCCGGGGTTCGCGGACAGGGTGAGCATCGGGGGGAGCGTTAATTATCTTCAGAGAAACCTTGCCGATTACGATGCCAGTTCGGTATTCGGGGACCTGGGGGTAATGTGGCTTCTTCAGCTTGACGGCAGAGAGTACAGCGCCGGGGTTTCCGTAAGGAATATAGGAACCCCGGTTGATTTCGGAAATGATAAGGAGCGGCTCCCCTACGAGTTCCGCGGAGGCGGCTCGGCCCTTTTTGTCTTTCCCGGAGGACATGCGGTGAGGCCTTCGCTGGATATTGTCAGAAGAGCCGACAGCAGGGTAACGGCAAAAGCCGGAGCCGAGTATGATTACCTTGAGATGGTTTACCTGAGAGCCGGGTACAGGGTCTCGGATAACCCGCACGGGAACTTCTCCTGCGGAGTGGGGGTAACTATTAAACCGTTCAGGATAGATTACGCCTGGGTTCCTTTCGGGGATATTTTCGGGGATACCCACCGGTTTACGCTCACGTGGCGTCTCCGGGAGGGGCTTATAAGGCTTTTTGCCAGAGCCCGGCTGGACGCACGGGTGGAGCTCCGTGATATGCCCCGGAACCTGGACAGGGAGAATATGGCTGTTTTTACTGTATCTCCTTCCAGGGAGTCAAGGGGGAATATTAAAGACTGGGAGTTCAGGATAGAATCAGATGATAAGAGAGAGGTTTTCACTATATCCGGGGAAGACGATCCTCCGTCCCGGCTATACTGGGACGGCGACGATAACCGAGGGTACCCTGTCCCGGAAGGTAATTATCACTACCATATGGTGCTGCGCAATATGGACGGAGAGGAGTTTGAGACAACTCCGGACTGGTTCAGGGTCTTTTACAGGACAGGGATAAAGACCCCCGAGGAGCGAATGGCGGCTTTGAGGGAGAGTGAGGATGTGGATGTTACAGAGGAAGAAGAGACGATAGAGTTCAGGATGGCTTCCCACCTGCTTTTTGATTTCGGAGAGTACGAGTTTGATCCCGATACCGCCGCGGTACTTCCTCTTATAGCCGATGCTCTAAATATTTACTCTGAGAGTGAGATTATTATTGAGGGACATACCGATAATATAGGCGATGAGGAGTTTAATTACGAGCTTTCCCGGCGGAGAGCCGATTTTGTCAGGGATACGCTGGTTGCTTTATACGGGGTATCCCCGGAGCGTATTGAGACAAAAGGGCGCGGCCCTTCCCGTCCGATAGCGGATAACGATACTCCCGAAGGTCGGGCCCGAAACAGGCGGGTTGAGATAATAATGAGGCGGGAACCTTCGGAATAAGAGGCCGCTCCGCCTGGTTTTAAAACGATTTAAACCCCGGTTATTATTAACTAATCTGATGGCGCGCTATTGACTTTTAACTGCCGTTATGTTAACTTTACCTTTAATAAAATAATACTGGCTGTGGTGCTTGTTTCCGTCCGGGTTATGCACCCCGCCCGGATACGATTCATTGGCTGGTTTAAAACTTTGAATAGGGGAATTTAATACGGGGCTGTTTATGCGGCCTTATATTGTGCAGCAGAATCGGTATTATATTGTCTTGAGAGACCGTTTAAGGAATATAAAAAACACTTTTTGAGCGTAAAGCACTTATTTAAAAACACCTTTGTAATTTAATTTAAAGGAGAAAAAATTATGATAAAAAAGTTCTTATTGCTTGCAATTTTTTTCGTTCTTTCATCGGTAAGCGGTTATGCCGCTTCTGAAATAGCGGTGATTGTTAATATAACCGAACGAATGGATTCCGCCCAGCATAAGGATACCCTTGAAGGTTTCAAAAGCATCCTAACTGAGAGGGGGGTGAGTTTTACCACGACTTTTTACAACCTGGCGGGGCCAAAGAGCGGTGATGAAATAATCTCAGATATAGCCGGGGCCGGGCCTGATCTTGTGCTTCCGCTGGGGACTTCCCCTACAAGGCTTGCCGTGGAGAATATTACAGACCTTCCTGTTGTTTTTTCAATGGTTCTCAATCCGATTGAACACGGTTTTGTCTCAAGCCTGGATAGGCCGGGAGGTAATGTTACGGGAGTATCACTGAATATACCGGCTTCGGAGCAATTTAGTCTTATAAAAGATGCCGTTTCCGGAATTGAGAAGGCGGGGGTTATATATGACCCTTCCATTTCGGGAAAAGTTGTTGAATCAGCAAGAGCGGCAGCCCCCGGGCTTGGGATTGAACTGATAGAGAAACCCATAAGCGAGGCCGGGGAGATATCCGGGGCCCTTACCAGCCTCAGGCGTGAAGGGGCGGAGCTGATATGGGCTATTCCCGACAGTACTGTGTATTCCGGCGCTTCTGTCCGTCAGGTGCTGCTTTTCAGTCTCCGGAACGCGGTGCCCGTGGCCGGGTTCTCAAGAAGTTTTGCAGAGGCCGGTGCCCTGATCGGCATATACCAGGATTACAGGGATATAGGCAGGCAGACCGGCGAGGTTGCGGTAAAGGTCATTCAGGGCCAGGACCCCGGGAGTATTCCGGTGGCATTTCCAAGGAAACAGGTTTTTTCTCTCAATCAGCGGGTAATGGATAATTTCGGGCTGGATGTAAACAGCGGACTTCTCGAAGAAGCGGAGCATATATTCAGGTAAAAAAGGAAGCAGCGTTAAAAAAGGAGCTTCATAAAATGTTGGAAAAGTTAAACCTTAAGAATCTTTTAGGCGCCGGTCTGAGGTTCAAGGCTACGGCCTTTATAACGGTGGTTGTAATTATAGTTGCCGCTGTACTTTCAGGGTACTTTATAACCCATCAGAGGAACCAGGCTTACCAGGAGCTTCAGAGGCGCGGTGTATCGCTTACGAAGAACCTCGCGTATAACAGCGAGTACGGGGTTCTTATATCCAGTGAGGACGAACTGAATAACTTCATTAACGCTCTTGCAGAAGAGGATGATTTTGTCTATGTGATAATTCAGGATGAAGAAGGTGATATTATAGCTTCAACAAAGACGGGGCTGGAGGAGAATGTGCTCTCAAAGGTCCGGGAACAGGAAGAGCCGACTGAAGTAATAGAAGATGCGGTTATACACACTCTGGGGACTGACAGGTGGGGCTCTGTTTTTGATATTGCCTATCCCATAGTCACCAGGAGCCGTGAGACCGATATACTGGGGTTTGAGATAGATACCGGGCCGGAGGATGTTCGTGTGATAGGTTCGGCCAGGGTTGGCATAACCTTGAGGGATGTGGAGCAGATGGTGATGAGGAACAGTGTGAATATAATTCTTATCACAGTGCTTATCATCATTATAGCCGGGTTCCTGACAAGTTTCTCGGTAGGAAAACTTTTTATGGAAACGCTTAATCAGCTTGTACTGGCCGCGGAGGCCATCGGGCGCGGCGAACTGAAGGGAACCTTGAAGTTAAAGGCTTCAAAAGATGAGTTCGGGCAGCTGGCCGTCGCTTTTAAGAATATGCAGTCACAGCTTTCAATAATGGCTGAGCAGGCCCAGGCCCTTGCCGATGACGACCTGCAGAACGAGATACTCAACGAGAAAGTGCAGGGTGACCTGGGAGACGCTTTCTTTACAATGGTAAATAACCTCAGGGGGTTTGCAGAGATAGCTGAGCTAATAAGCAAGGATAATATATATCACGATCATATAAACCGGTTTATTGAACAAAATGCCGATAGTACCGGTTCAAAACGCGGAATACTTACCGTTTCTTTCCTGAATATGCTTACGATGATAAAGAAAACAGTATCCCAGGCTGAGATAATAGCCAACGACGACCTGTATAACGAGAAGCTTACTACGGAGGATAAGGGAAACCTTGGCGGGGCTTTCTCCGAGATGGTGAGAAAACTGAGGAACCTGGCCAAACAGGCTGAGTATATCGCGGAAGGCGACCTGCGTAATAAGGCCCTCTCTGAAAAGGGGACCGGCACGCTCAGCGCTGCGTTTGCGAGTATGGTGGTAAGCCTAAGAAAGCTTTCTGAGCAGGCTGATGCCATAGCGGAGGGTAACCTGCGGGCACCGATACTCAGGGAGAAGATCCAGGGTGACCTCGGCAACGCTTTCAATAAAATGGCGGATAACCTCAGAAAGCTTATCGGAAGCGTGCAGGAAGTTGCCCTTCATGTAAGCAAATCCGCCAACGAAACCCTTGAATCAAGCCGGAAATTGCTTACCGGGGCCAAAAAACAGACTGAGAAAGCTGAGGAGTCCTCAACAGCCGTTATGGAGATGACAAGTTCCATACAGGAAGTATCCACAAACGCGGTCAACGCGGAGAAAAAATCCAATCAGGCCAGTCAGGCCTCTTCTAAAGGGGTAAAAGTAGTAAAGGATACCGTTGAAAGTCTCAGCGAGATAACATCCAATGTTGACGAGGTCGCTTCCAGAATGAGCGAACTGGAGAAAGGCTCCAGGGAGATAGGGAAGATCGTAAACGCTATATCGGAAATTTCAGAGCAGACCAACCTTCTTGCCCTGAATGCGACCATAGAGGCGGCAAGAACCGGAGAGGCCGGAAAGGGGTTTGCGGTTGTTGCAGATGAGGTCAAGAAACTTGCCGAGCGGAGCGCCTCGAGCGCAAAAGAGATAGCCTCCATAATCAAGAATATTCAGGAAGATATGAATATCACCATGGACGCTATGGGGAAAAACAAGGAAAGCACGGCAAAGGCTGTTTCTGTTTCCAGCTCTCTGGACGAAACTTTTAAATCAATACAGGATATAATTAAAGACACAAAGTTGAGTATTGATGAGATAACCACAGCCATGAGGGAGCAGGAGACTGCCAGCGCTAACATAGAGGTGTCTGTGAATTCCATTAAGGAGGTTATACAGGAGTCCGAAGCGGCAAGCGAAAAAATGACCTCACAGGCGCAGAAAGTCAACCAGATAACCAAGGACCTTCAGGCTATGCTGCAGAAATTCAACGTTTAGGATAACTGAGAGCCGGACTGTTTAGGTGTAATAAAGGAGACCTGTAAATCAATATGGCCGGAGATATTATAACCAAACTTAGATCAAAAATAGAAGAGCTGGAGATTGAAAACCAGGGGTTAAAAGCGAAGTTAAGCGAAAAAGAGGCTTCCGCGGAGCGGGTATCTTCTGTTATTTCCGGCTACAACGAAACTCTTATAAGACTTGCGAACGGAGATACCGCGGCGCGGGTTAATACCGATACAGCTACGGAAGCCCTTTATTCCCTGGGAAAAATGATAAATAAGACTGCGGTAATGATGGGTGAGATTTCGGAAAACGCGGAGGTTGTGCAGAACGAGCTGGAAAAGAAACTTGAGTATATGAAAAGGGTGGAAATGGGGGATCTTACCGTTCTGGCCAAAGAGGATTCTCCCAATGAATCAATCGCCCAGCTTGGGCGCTCCATAAACGCCACTATTTCCGGTTTTACTGAGATTTTAAAGAAAATAAAGGCAAGTTCCTTTGCGATAGAAAGTTCTTCTTCGGAGATACTCTCGGCTACCGGCCAGCTTGCGAGCGGGCTTGCCCAGGAAGCCTCAAGTTTAGCAGAGACCACTTCCACGTTTGAGGAGCTTTCCAAGACCGCCGGCGAGATCGCAAGAAGCGCGTCTGAAGTTAAAAATTATGCTGAAAGCACGCTGGAAAGCACCAACCAGGGAAATAAACAGGTAGCCGAAAGCGTAAAAAGCATGCAGGATATTGAGGAAGTATCAAAGAAATCCGCCCAGATAATAGTAACCCTAAGCGAAAAATCCCAGGCTATAAATGAGATTATTGAGATTATAAACGATATAGCCAAGCAGACAAACCTGCTTGCTTTAAACGCATCAATCGAAGCGGCCAGGGCAGGTGAGTCGGGGAAAGGTTTTTCCGTTGTGGCAAGTGAGGTGGGGAAACTCGCTGAAAACGTCAAGGATTCAGCCGGAAGTATAAGGGAACTTATAAACGAGATACAGTCACTTACCTCTTCATCAATAATGACAATGGAAGAGGTTGGGAATAAAATATCTATCGGGAAAAACGTTACACAGAAGATCAGCGAAAAATTAAACCAGATACTTGATATGGTCCAGGAGACCACTCAGCTTTCAAAGGAGATCACACTCGCCACACAGCAGCAGCAGACCGCAACAGAACAGGCAACAAGGGCTATTGAAGAGGTCAACGAAGTCTCGCGTCAGTCCTCTGTCAGTTCACGGCAGACATCAAGCACAGCGGAGGATCTGAACAAGCTCGCGCAGGAACTTGAAGAACATATAGGAAAGTATAAATTCACCTGATTCCGCTACCGGGTTGCAGGGTTGAAAAATAATAGAGAACGGAAGTATTAACAATGGATGAAAATCTTTTAAAAATTTTCAGGCCGGAGGCAAAAGAGTACCTACAGAAGCTCAATGAGAACCTTCTTATTCTGGAAAAAGAACCGGATAACGGAGAGGTTCTTGAGGAACTTCTCCGCGTAACCCATTCACTCAAGGGAACGGCGGCTATGGTGGGGTTTGCCGAGATAGCGGAGCTGGCCCACAAGGCGGAAGATGTCCTGAATGCCGTACAGGAACACGGGGTAGAGGATATGTCAGAGATAACCCCGGCGCTGTTTCTGAGTTTTGATACCATAGAACAGATCCTTGGCGGGGAAGAGACCGACATAGATGATATAGTAGGAGATTTAAAGGAAATAGCTTCTTTAATTTCCGGGGACGGGGGCTCCGGTGAGGCTGAAGATGATACAGGCAAGGGGGAGAAGGGGAAAGAACCGGACAAAGCCAAAAAAGAGGAGCCACAGCAGGAAGAGGAAGAAGAGGAAGAAGAGAAAGAAGAAGAGCGGGCGGAAAAACCCCGAA
>SLGR01000035.1 GCA_007136585.1 Candidatus Sumerlaeota bacterium
TCCTTATCTGGGTCTGCTGGTGCGGGGGGAAGACATCGATTATCCTGTTAACGGACTGGGGGGCGT
The DNA here is from genome assembly GCA_007136585.1 of Candidatus Sumerlaeota bacterium. Lineage (GTDB taxonomy): Bacteria > CG03 > SLGR01 > SLGR01 > SLGR01 > SLGR01. The sequence goes on from SLGR01000035.1 coordinate 67, forward strand.
CAGGCGTATGAAGGGTGGCAAAGACAAGGTGTCCTGTCTCGGCTATAGTAAGGGCCGAGGCGATAGTTTCGTGATCCCGCATCTCGCCTATAAGTATTATATCGGGGTCCTGTCTCATAGCATACTTCAATGCCGCGGGGAAACTCATAGTATCCGAGGAGACTTCCCTCTGGGTGACAAGACAGAGTTTATGGTCGTGGACATACTCTATCGGGTCCTCTATGGTTATTATATGAGCCTTGCGGGTCTCGTTAATATTATTTACAACCGAGGCCAGCGTAGTGGATTTACCGCTTCCGGTAGGCCCGCATACCAGTACCAGTCCGGAAGGAAGCCTTACCACCTCATTCATAACCGGCGGAAGCCCCAGTTCCGTAAAGCTGTAGAACTTGCCAGGAATGGCCCTCATAGCCGAGCAGACGGCCCCGCGCTGGATATATACGTTCATCCTTATCCGTCCCAGATCTTCCAGTCCGAAGGAGATATCCAGCTCGTTTTCCGCCTCAAGCTGTTCTTTCTGGCGGCTGCTTAGTATACCGTATATCATATTTCGGCAGTCATCCTTTGAAAGTATATCGCTTCCGACGCGTTTCAGATCACCGTCCTTTCTCATAATCGGGGGGGCCCCGGAATGTATATGAAGGTCCGAAGCCCCGTTTTCAAACATAAGCCTGAGAAGCTGATCAATTGATACGTTCATATTTCAAAAACGCCTTTCTTTGTTACTTTTTAACGCCCGTACTCTCTTGTTTCCGGCGATATCAGGACCGGACCTGAAGAACCGTAAAAGCCGCCACGTTTATTATATCGTTTACGCTGCAACCTCTGGAAAGATCGTTAACCGGTTTTGAAAGGCCCTGGAGAACAGGCCCTACAGCCGTTGCCCCTCCGATCCTTTCGGCAAGTTTATACCCTATATTGGCGGCATCAAGATCCGGGAAAATAAGTATATTCGCCCGCCCCTTCAAGACCCCTCCGGGATCTTTCCGGGCAGCTACCTCCGGAACAATAGCCGCGTCAAGCTGCAGCTCTCCCCCGAAAACAAAATCAGGTTCCATTGAATCGAGCACCCTGGCGGCCTCTCTCATTTTCTCCGCCCGCATATGACGGGAACTCCCCATAGTTGAAAAGGAAAGAAGCCCCACCCGGGGTTCCCAGCCAAGTATGCGCCGCGCGCTCTCGGCCGTATCAGAAGCTATCATGGCAACTTCCCCGGGTTCGGGGTCCGGGATGACAGCGCAGTCGGCAAAAAGGAAAGCTCCATCAGAACCCAGTTCCTTCTTTCCGGTCTCAATAAGAAAAAACGAGGAAACTTTGGAACCCGACCTGATTTCCTGTTGCCCGAGCGCAGCCTTAAGGACCTTGGCGGTTGTATTTTCAGCCCCCGCTACCAGCCCGTCACAATCCCCTGCCGCGAGAAGCTCCATCCCCTGGGAGAGGGGGTCTTCTCCGGGAGAGAGAGTCCTTATACTCTTTAACGGACGCCCAGTTATAAGCACTGGTTCCGCCAGGGCAGTTTCCTGTATCTTAAGAGCCGCCTCCCTGATTCTGGGATCATCGCCTTCCGGGAAAACCAAACTTCTCCCCATCCCCGATGCTCTCTTGTGTATGTTTTCCAGATTCACCGGTTAATTATAACCTAAAGGGGCCTGAAAATCAAAAACTGAGTAACCGGCAGGGATAACATAATTATTCATCAGCCTGTTCTCTTCATCAATCGCGGATCTTCTCACGGAGATACTCCTCAACTACAGGGGGGATGAGACCTGAAACATTCCCGCCGAAAGTATAGACTTCCTTTATGATAGAAGAGGATATATAGGAAAACTCAGGAGAAGGCATCAGATACACGGATTTGATCCCGGGGGCCAGCCGGCGGTTCATAAGGGCCATCTGGAACTCGTACTCAAAATCGGATACCGCCCTGAGCCCGCGGATAATGGTATCGGCCCCGGACCGGTTCACAAAATCCACCAGAAGCCCTTCAAAACTGTCAACCACTACCCTCTCCGTATCTTCAAAAGTCCTCCGCAGCATCTCCTTCCTCTCCGTGACACTAAAAAGGACTTTCTTCTCGGGGTTATTTATAACAGCAATTATAATTTTGTCAAAAATACTCAGGGAGCGTCGTGCAATATCAACATGCCCGTTTGTAACGGGATCAAAACTTCCCGGGTATACCGCGGTTTTTGTCATAATACCCTTCTCCTCCGGGTCAACCCCGGCTCTTTATTCAACTGAAAAAAACCCATCAATACACTTACAGTCCCCGGCGGTACGGATTTTAGGGTTTGTTTCGTCCGAAGTACGGAACCCCTCGAAGCCGGAGGCGGAGACTGCAGAGAATTTCCCATCCTTTTTTAAAAGTATACAATCATGGACCTTCTCATTATATATTTTTTTTTCGGGTCTTCAAACTTATCGGAGCCGCCGGCTCAATCACCCCACTTCCGCCAGATGGAACTTCTCGCCGTACTCCCGGCGAACTCTCCTTCCGAGCCGGATATAGGGTTCTGAATTTAAAAACCGGTCTCTTTCCGCAACTCTGAAAGCCACCTTACGGGCCTTTTTAAGCACCTCCAGGTCCGAGAGGGGATCGGCTATTTTAAACTCCGGAAGACCGTGCTGCCTGAGCCCGAAAATATCACCCCCGCCTCTTAATTTCATATCCTCTTCAGCTATCCTGAACCCGTCAGAGGTCTCTGTTATAACCTTAAGCCTCCTTGCGGCATTCCCGGATGAGTCACTCCCTGTCAGAAGGCATACAGGCCGATGCCGGCTCCTTGCAATCCTTCCCCTCAGCTGGTGCAGAGTGGCCAGCCCGTACCGGCTGTAATTTTCTATTATAATCAGACTTGCCCCCGGCACATCTATCCCGACCTCAACAACAGTTGTAGTAAACAGAACCCGGTATTCTCCTTCGGAAAACTTTCTCATTACAGAGGTTTTTTCCTCCGAACTCAGCCTGCCGTGAAGCA
>SLGR01000011.1 GCA_007136585.1 Candidatus Sumerlaeota bacterium
TGAGGTCATACTCGGCTATCGCCTTCAGGGCAACCACTATATGCCCCCAGGTTATCGGGTTCCCCGCCATGGCAAGCATCCCCGCCCTGACCTCTCTGCCGGAGGCGTTTATATCACGCCCCTCCTCGGCCTTTGAAAGACGCAGATCAACCGACGGGTCTATCTTCCCGTCAGCTATCCTCTCTGATATCTTATCTAACGCTTCCGTCGCCTCGGTAAGGATCTGAGTCCTGAGTTCCGCGTCGGCACCCTCGCTGCGCAGCGATGAGTCTATGTAGGCAAGGGTCTGGTCTCTGAATTTCTGTGCAAGAATTTCTCTTTTAAACCTGAATAACCCGGCTTCAGGGGAATCTTCGGAAATAGTATTATGGTAATCCTGGGAAGTTTTGCCGGGGTTCTCATTAAGGTAGGCAAACTCGTTTACTTCATGTTCAACAAGAGCTCTAAGAAAAGTTTCTACAGTATACCCCGCAGGCGGACCGCGGTCCCGGAGGGCCTTAAGAACCAGCTCGTGTATTATAAGTTCCTGTTCCCCGGTTTCTGCATCTGTCTTAAGAGTAGCCAGGCCGTAAACGTCAACACCCGGCATAACAAGGTCCGCATCCTGCCGGCTTACCGTAACCTTTACCTGGTCAGGAACCGAGCCGGTTGCTTCCTGGAGCAGATCATGCATCCGGCGCTGGTAAGAAAGATATCCTCTCTCCTCAAGCTCCAGGGGATCGGAAATTATCTTATCGTCAGATACCCCCTTAAGAAGAAGGGCCAGCGCTTCTGCGGCAGAACTGTAAACCGCACTGTTAAGTTCTATAAGCAGCCTGGACCCCGGATCGGCATCCCCAAGAATTTCCAGGGCGGTCCTGAAGAGCTGCTGAAGGTTCTCGCCGTAAGCCGGGCTTTCAACGGCTTTCCTGTTTTCTTCAGCCCACTCTCTTAAAGCAAAGAGGTTTTCCGTTGTATGTGATATATCGCTGAACCTTACCCCTTTGCTCATAGCTTCCATAATCGCCTCCATCGCCCGGGGATCCTCCGGCATTACAATGGGGGTTACAGAAAGGTCGCCGGCTTTTTCACGTTCAGCCCGGGCGGCGCGCTCCATCTCAAGTTCCCTCTCGAACTTTTCCTGGCTGAATGCAGCCAGGTTATCAAGATAACCGAACCCGTGGCGCAGAACATGAAACCCCAGGCGGTTAAGGGTATCCCGGCCCCGGCTTCCCATATCATAAGTCTCCTCATCCACCTCTCCCTTATGAGTTGAAGCCGCGGACTGGTTTGCGGGAAGCCCTGTAACCATCCTTGCCAGCCTGGCCATTGAGGCGGCAAGAAGGTTATGCGCGTCCGAGCCGTGCCTTATATCAAAAAAGTCTTTGGCAACCTGCCGGGTATCCGCCGGAAGACCTCCGTGTATGCATACAACTCCATCGGGGTTTGCCGCCTGGGCAACAAGTATCTGAAAGAGAACCTCGGCATGGGCTACCGTAAGAATACCTTCGGGGGTCACCGGGGCGTTATTCGCCGCCATAGGCATACTGGCAACTCCTATATTAGCCCCTTTACTTGCGCTTCTTATAAGGGCTTGCGTGTACTTCGCGTCGGCTTTTAGGTTTGATACCGCGTCAAACCAGTGCACCCAGTCCTCCCTGACAAACTCACTTATCTTTTCAGGAGAGAGACTGGAGAAGTCTTTCTGTTTAACCATATCTCCCGGTATTATCTCATCCATGATCTGCGCCGCTTTATACTCTATCTCAGACTGGTCCTGACCTTTCTTTGCAGTCAGTTTTACCGGGATAGTTACCACCGAGATAACGTCACTGTACTCTACGGCTGTTTCCAGGGCGCGACGGAGGTCAGCTTCCGTAGCGTCCCTACGAGTATCTCCTTCCTGTACCAGCGGGGCGGCTCCTCCTGTATCGTAAGATCCCACGGGGGGCATAAGCTCCCAGCTTTCAGAGGCTTTTCTCGCCTTATCAACAGCATCCTGGACGGGGTCTATCCCCTGATCGGGCTGAAGCAGAATATGCATTCGCCCGGTGCCTTCATCGTATACCGCGGTCTCACCGAAGAGTTCCTCAAGCTGCTCTCTAAGTTCCGGGTCGGAAACCTCTATCCCGACACTCATAAGAAGTTCCTTGGCGTTCTCGTGCACCCTCTCGTAAAACCGCTTCTCTTCCTCAAACTCCGGAGTCTCCTCAAAAAGCTTCCTGGTATATTCTGTATCACCTGCTATAGCTTCATTTACGACATTATACCCCGGAGAACTCATCTTCCCTATCCCGGCAAAGCCCCGGCCTTCATCCGGAAGAAGACGGTTTATCTCAGCATCCAGCCTCGCCACCTCTTGCTCCTTCCATTGATTAAGCACCTGTTTCTGCCACTCGGTATCCCCGTCTACGACCGAAGCATGCATGATCGTGTAGCTGGCGTGCGTGGGCCCGGATACTTCGGCTATAACTCTTGCGACACGTCCCGCAGCCTTGGCTGCCAGGCGTTCATTTAAAGGCATCTCTTCATCCATAGCCAGGTTAAAAGCCTCATCAGCTGCTTTGAGAGCTTCTTCTGCGGATATCTCTCCCCTTGCAAGCGCGCGCCCGGCCTCTATAGCTGCCCGGGGCCGGTTATCTCCGGGATACGTCTTTTCAAAATACGGAAGCACGTGCTCCGCGCAGGCTGCTGCCAGGTTCGTCAGGGCTACCCGGTCAACCTTCCTCTTTAAACCCGCCCTGACCTCTACAATAATCCTCTCCACATCTTTATTTTCTTCAAGCAACTCATCAAATTTCTGGACGAATCCCTCTTTTTTATTATGCAGCTCAAATACTTGCGGAACTATATAATCCCCGTACTGGCGGGAGGCTTCAAGAAGCCTCTCCTCCTGCCTGTCAAGGTTCTCAAGAAGCTCAGCCGGCATATTCTCAAACTGGCTGTAATAAGCCCGGATCCGGTCAATCTTAGCAAGGTTCTCGGGTACCCTTACGGTAAACTGCTTATTATAGGATTCCAGAGAGTACTCCCTGGACTGCTCCTCCATAA
>SLGR01000217.1 GCA_007136585.1 Candidatus Sumerlaeota bacterium
ACCTTCCGGCGGAAGCGGCTACCTGTCCGCCTATGGAGACCTCCTCCACCCCGGTCAGGTTTACCACCCCCGCAAACGCGTACCCGGCCAGGAACCCGATCTTTTTCCAGCATTCAAGGGCTTTGGCGTTTCCGCTCTTTGCCAGGGCGTAGAGGTGGCTGGCCGACTCAATTTCCAGGGAGAACCACTCTCGAGCCCGGTCCGGGATAAAACTTCCCCCTATGTAGGCTTCAAGGCATCCCTTCCGACCGCACCCGCAGAGAGGCCCCTCCGGATCAAGTTTTATATGTCCGAGCTCCGCGGCGCCGAGTATGAGGTTTCCGTCAATGACAAGACCGCCCCCGACTCCCGTGCCCAGGGTTACAGAAAGAAGCCCTGAAGGACTCGCGTGATTTTTTGAACGGTAACGGGCCCAGGCGGCGGCGGTCCCGTCGTTTACCGCAATAAACCCTCCCTTTATCCACCCGAACATTTCCGTCAGGTCAATATCCGCCCATCCCAGATTGGGGGCCGATATAAGCTGCCTGCCACCGGGGGCGAGAAGCCCGCAGAGGGATACCGCCGCGGGAACTCCTTCCGGGATATTAAGCCACTTGAACTCCTTCCGGATCCTCCGGTAAGCCTCCCCCGGATCGGAGGGCGTGGCAAAATCGCTCCGACGCAGCACAGTAAGGGAACCATCCACCAGGGCTACGGATGTATTGGTCCCCCCCAGATCAATTCCGGCAACTCTGCCCGGGCGGTTCATCTTACGGCTCCTATACGCGTGGGGGGCCAGTACCTTACCAGGGCCTCCCCTTTTATGTACCTGAAATGCAGCGGGCCCCAGTTCCTTGAATCCGAGGAGAAATCCCTGTTATCCCCCATCATAAAATACTTACCTTCGGGTATAATTTTCGGACCGTAATTATCCCTTCCCCTGTTATGTGAGGGAACATACGGGGCATCCGGATATATATTAGGGTCCCGGTGAACAACGTAGGGCTCATCCAGGGGCTCGCCGTTTATAAATACCTGCTTATCCTCTATCCTTATCTCTTCTCCGGGCAGGGCTATAAGGCGTTTTATGTAATCAAGCGAGGTATCCTCGGGGTAGTTGAAGACAATAATATCTCCCCTCTCGGGCTCGCGGAAACGCAGAAACCTGCTTTCCCAGTCAAGGGGGTTTCTTATACCGTAAGTGAATTTCTTTACAAATAGATGGTCCCCTATCCTGAGCGTATCCTCCATTGAACCGGAAGGGATCCGGAAAGCCTGGATGATAAAACTCATCACAAAAAAGGCGATGACCACGGCCCAGAGCCCGGCGTTCATCCACTCCCTGAGCTCTTTAAAAAACTTATTAAGTTTTCCTCCGGGGTACTTTTTAACCCCCCAGTGAGAAAGGAACTTGAGTACTATTACGGCGGCTGTTATGTATAGAAGCTTAATCTCCATAGCTCTTTACCGCTATGAATGCTTCGGGGGGAATCCCTACGTTTCCTATCTGTTTCATCTTCTTTTTCCCTTTTTTCTGTTTTTCAAGAAGTTTCCTCTTACGTGTTATATCTCCGCCGTAAAGCCCGGCTGTCACGTTCTTCCTCAGGGCCGGAATATCTTTCCTTGCTATAATATTCTTTCCCACACGGGCCTGGAGCGAAACCTTGAACTGGTGCCGGGGGATAAGGTCCTTTAACTTGGAGAGTATCCTCCGGGCCTCGGTCTGCGCGTCCTCGCGGGGCATAATAAAGGAGAGCGCGTCCATCTGCTTTCCGTGAATAAGGACTTGGAGCTTGACCAGATCGGACTGGCGGTTACCTATATGTTCGTAGTCCAGGGTGGCGTAACCCTTGCTGACAGATTTCAGCCTCCCGTAGAACTCCTCCACCATCTCCCTTAAAGGAAGTTCATACTTAAGTATGACCCTCCTCGGGTTTATATATCTCATATCAACATAATTACCCTGTTTCTCTTCAAAGAGTTCATAAATACCCCCCATATACTCCGCCGGGGTTATTACGGTGCATTTCACATACGGTTCAAGAACCTGAGTGTACCCCGCATCGGGAAAATCTATCGGGTTATCAATAACACTTCCGTCAACCACGTACTCCACCTGCGGCCTGGTGGCAAGAAGGCTCAGCTCGTACTCGTCCTCAAGGCGCCCTTTTATTATCTCAAGATGAAGAACTCCCAGGAAACCGCACCTGAACCCCGGTCCCAGACTGGGTGAATCCTCCGGGTGGTAGGTGAAGGAGGTATCGTTTATCTGGAGCTGATCAAGGGCTTTCTTGAGCTTCAGGTAATCCGAGTTATCAACGGGGTATATCCCCGCAAAGACAAACTGCTTGGGCTGCCTGAACCCCGGAAGAAGTTTCTTTACCCCCCCCCTGGCAAGGGTAACGGTATCCCCTATGTTTATATCGGCAAGGTCCTTCATCCCGCATACCATATACCCTATCTCCCCCGAAGAGAGCTTCTTTACCGAGAGCATCTTCGCCACCCCGAAATACCCGAGTTCCTTGAGCTCGTACTCTCCGCCGGTAGAAAGAAACCTTATTTTTTCTCCTGAGTTTATCTCCCCCCCGGTTATCCTCACGTAAGCTATGGCCCCCCTGAAAGGGTCAAAGACAGAGTCGAAAATAAGGGCCGAGGGAAGATCCCCGGTAACAGGTTCCGGCTCAGGGACATCTTTTATTATTCTTTCCATCAGGGTTTCCACGCCCTCCCCGGTCTTGGCGCTCACTCTTATGATCTCTCCCGTATCCCCGGTCAGGCTCCTTATCTCATCCTCAACATCGTCCGGACGCGCCCCGGGGAGGTCAATCTTGTTTAGAACCGGAATTATGAGAAGATTGTTCTTCCGGGCGCTCTCGTAATTCGCAACCGTCTGGGCCTCCACCCCCTGCGAGGAATCAACCACCAGCACAGCGGCCTCGCAGGCCGAGAGGGTGCGGGAGACCTCGTAAGAGAAATCAACGTGCCCCGGGGTATCCACCATATTGAGTATATTACCCTTGTATGATATTCTGACCGCCTTTGCCTTTATGGTGATCCCGCGCTGGCGTTCAAGGGTCATTGAGTCAAGTATAAGCTCCCTGTGCTTCCCTTTCTCTATATCCCCTGTCAGCTCAAGTATCCTGTCGCAGAGCGTGGATTTTCCGTGGTCTATATGGGCTATAACGGTAAAGTTCTTCAAAAGTTTCGGGTCTCCCGGTTCTCCTTGAGTATATCCATAACCTCTTCCGTATCGGATGCTCCCATAACCCTTTCGGCCAGTTGCCGGCATTTTTCAAGCCCGGTATTTATGATAAGATGTTTTATAGCCGGGACGGCTATCCCGCTCATTGAGAAGCTGCGGAGCCCCATCCCTATAAGGAGCTCGGTGTAAAGCCTCTCGGAGGCCATCTCTCCGCACATCCCGATGGGTTTGCCGGCGCGGGAGGCTCCGTTTATAGCCTTCTCTATCATCCTTAGTATTGCCAGGTCCGAGGGGTTGTAAAGATGCGAGACGCTGTCGGAGACCCTGTCAACGGCAAGGGTGTACTGTATCAGATCGTTGGTACCTATGCTAAGAAAATCCGCCGCGGCGGATATTCCTTCAATATCCATAACCGCGGCCGGGGTCTCTATCATTACCCCCGTCTTTATATCCCGGTCGTACTCTATCCCGCCGTTATCAAGCTCCTCGCATACCTCCCGGAGTATATGGTTTGCGGCGCGCAGTTCCTTTATCCCAGTTATCATCGGGTACATTATCGAGACATTCTTTTTTACCGAAGCCCGGAGTATGGCCCTGAGCTGAGTCTTGAAAAGTCCCGGGTAGGCAAGGCAGAGCCTTATCCCCCGCATCCCCATAAAAGGGGTGCCCTCGGGTTTTATACCCAGCTGCTCGGACATCTTATCAGCTCCGAGATCCACCGTTCTTATTACAGCGTTATGTGGGTAACACTCGTCAGCAACCTTTTTCATGTTCTCATATATCTCTTCCTCTACCGGAAGCTCTTTCCTGTTTATGTACAGGTACTCTGTCCTGTAGAGCCCCACCCCGGCGGCTCCGTACTCCCTTACTGCGGAAACCTCCCGGCTGGATTCTATATTGACGGTAAGTTCGATACCGGTTCCGCAGCGCATCACCGAAGGCCTGTCCCTGAGTTTCACAAGCTCTTTTTTCCTTGCCTCCTGGCGCCTCTTCTTCTTCCTGTAGCTCCGCACAGTATCGGGGTCCGGGTTGACGTGAACAAACCCTGTATCTCCGTCTATTATAAGAAGGTCCCCGGGGGAGACGTGCCGGGTAATGCGTTTCAGGCCTACCACCGCCGGGATCTCCAGGGACTCGGCCATTATAACAACATGCGATGTCTTGCCGCCGACATCCGTTACAAAACCTATGACATTCTCCTTCTTCATCTCAACCGTGTCGGAGGGGTGAAGGGCGTGGGCCACCAAGACCACCCGCCTCTGTATATCAAGCATAGAGACGTGCTCGTGCCCCAGCAGGACCCTCATTACCCTGTTCCCGACATCCTGGACATCCCTTATCCTGTCTCTCATATACTCATCGTCCAGGATAGAGAAGGTCTTTGTTATCCGGTCTATGACGGTCTGGAGGGCGTACTCAACGTTGACCTGTTCTTCAGATATTATCTTTATGGTATCCTTGTAAAAGAGCGGATCCTTCAGAATAAGGCTGTAGGCGTCAAAGAGACGCGCGTAGGTCTTTCCCATCTCCAGGGCGACCTTTTCCCTCTGCTGACGGAACTCCCCGTCGACAGCGCCGACAGCTTTCTTGAAACGGTTCACCTCTTTCTTAACCTGGCCGGAACCCACGGCCCGTTTTATTACGCAGTAGGATTCCTCCGATATAAGGTAGGCGCGGCCTATGGCCACACCCGGAGAGGCGGCTATACCCTTAAACTTCATTCCTCGTCGAATTTCCTCTCTATAAGTTCCCTGACACCTTCCACCGCGCGGGACTCGTCTTCTCCCGATGCCCGGACCTTTATCCTGGTTCCCTGAGCGGCGGCCAGGGTCATAATACCCATTATGCTCTTTGCGTCAACCTCCCTGCCGTCCTTTACTATCCAGACATCAGAGCTGTACCGCGATACAAGTTCAACGAGCATTGAAGCGGCCCTGGCGTGCAGTCCGAGTTTATTCTTAATTGTTAATTCTTCCTCTACCATTTTACTATAAGGCTCCCTGTAAATACCGCCAGCGATACGGCGTATAAAAGCAGCGTCGCTGATACCCTGTATCTCCCGCGCACCAGAGCAACAGCCGCGGTGAAACCCAGGAGAAGTCCGCCCCTTACAGGACCCCACCGGTAGAAGACCGCACCCAGGCATACCGCGGTAGTGACCAGTCCCGCAGCAGGAAGTATACTGTTGATGAAACGCGTATTTATCCTTTTTACCACGTCAATAAGGTCAAGTTCCCCGGTATAAGCTTTTATAAGAGTTCTGTACCTGAACCTTATCACCGGGATATTGTAAATAAGTATGAACCCCAGGGGAACGAGAAACCCGGGGCGTAGGCGCAGGAAAACTGCAAGGACCCCCAGGAGACCAGTAAAGGGGCGCCAGGTTGACCAGAATATTTTATCCCCCAGGGCCGCCAGGGGTCCTCCCATCTGAAGTTTGAACCTGTTGGAGGCAGCCGCGGCAGTGTCGTGGCTTAAGCGGTTTTCTTCCTCTATGCGGGCGTTCCTTCCAAGAACCGCCGAGACCGTGTAGGGGTGGGTATTGAAATAATTAAGGTGCCGCAAACAGGCTGTTGACAGGTCAAACGGGGATTGGTAAAGTTCCTTCAGTTTTGGAAAAATGCAGTACAGGTACCCCGCCCCCTGCATAAGCTCGTAGTTCCAGATTGACTGGAGGAGAAAACTCCTGAAAAATATCTTCCGGACAGTCTTCACCGCGCGATCCTTGATTTTTTAAATGTAAAAGCCGTCAGGACCGCCCCTAACCCTACCGCCGGCATAACAAAGAAGACCTCTCCCAGAGACTCCCTGGCTATCTCCGGGAGATACCCGTACAGGTAGGGAAGGAAGAACGAGCCGGCACCCATAATAATGAGAAGGAAGAAGAACCCTTTCAGAAAGAACAGAATATAGCCGTAAAGGGCGGCCCTTCCTACATACGAGGTATCTTCCTCTCCCAGCTTCTCCTCTATCTTGTGAACAAAATACACGTTGAACTCCCTGTGGAGCATATCAATCCTCTTAAAGAGTATCCCGAGCGGGACCAGGAGCAGGATAATAAAAACCATAAATCCCCTGTCGGGTCCGTAACCGGCGCTGATATAGGCCGCCGCGGAAGCGACCGCCCCCGAATCGGGCGGAACGGCTCCTCCCAGGGGGATGACTGTTATCCATATAAGCTCCATTATCATACCCACGTAAAGCCCGGCGCTCACATCTCCCGCAAGCAGCCCTATGACCGGTCCGCAGAATATCGGACGTGAGAACATAAACTGCCCGAAAGCGGTAGTGTCGCTTATGAAAAAACCCCCCAGTATCGCTGCTGTCAGAAGGTTCATTTTATCCTGTTTACAAGTTCCATCAGGTCCACTCTCTTATCCTGGGGAAGAGAACGGCATTCTATAGCGGCCCCCATTGAACTTATCTCCTTAAAATCCCTTATATCCTCCTCGCTCACCGCAACGTTTCTTTTTAATTTGCGGTTCCGCCCGTCATAATGCATACACCCCACGTTGATCTCATCTATCTCAATCCCGTAATCAATAAGATCAATCACTTCACGCGGGGATTCAAAAAGAACTATGGTATCCTCAACTCCGAGTTCCCCGCCCCTGAACTTTTCAGATGCCTCCTCCAGAGAGAAGACATCTACCCTGACACCGGTGGGTACCGAAAACTCAAGGAGCCTCCGGTAGGAGGAATCTCCGCTTATCCTGTCGGAGACTATTATTATCCGGGTAAGGCCGAGGTTCCTTACCCAACCCTCTACGACCTGGCCGTGGATAAGCCTGTCGTCTATCCTGAAGACTACCCTGCTCACCTGAGCGCCTCCCTGAAATTCACAACACCCTTTGCCCCCGCAGACGCAGCCACTCCTGAAAGTTCCCTTATATCCTTGACAGAGCTCCGCCGGTGGATGGCTGTAAGGAGCATCGGGAGGTTCAGCCCGGTAATTACCTCAACCCTCTCATCATCCAGGCGCGGGACCGATATATTCGCCGGGGTTCCACCGGGCATATCGGTAAGTACTAAAACTGCAGAGGAGCCTTCCAGCATACTTCCCAGAAGCTCCTCAAACTGCGCGCGGATATCATCGGCGGGCATACCTCTTACAACCCCGAAGACCTCCACCTCCTCTGTTCGGCCCATAATATCGGAAACCGTCTCCGTAAAAGCCGCTCCAAGCTCCCCGTGTGTTACAACAAGAATCCGTATATTCACCTTTTTGCGTCCCTGTGGTTCAGAAGCACAGGGAGGGATTTCTCCTTTTCAAGATATTCGGCAAGGAGTGAAGCTATCACAACAGAGCGGTGGCGCCCTCCCGTGCATCCAACCCCTATATTGAGGTATGCACGTCCCTCCCGGATAAAGTTGGGCAGAAGAAAATCAAGAAGCTGCCGGTATTTATCCAGAAACTCCCGGCTTACTGAAGAGGAGAAAACGAACTCCCTGACACCCGGGTCGGTGCCGTCCTTTTCCGAAAGCTCCGGCTCGTAGAAAGGATTAGGAAGAAACCTTGTATCAATTACCATATCCGACTCCTGGGGAAGCCCGTACTTGAACCCGAAAGATACGAGGTTTATCTCCATCGCTGATTTCTCGTTTTTAAATATCACGCTCCTTAGGGTATTTTTAAGATCGTGAGGGGACATCCGGGATGTATCTATTATGATATCGGATTCTTCCCTCAGCGGGGCGAGCTTCTCCCTCTCCAGGGCAAGGGACTCTTTCAGGGGAGTCCCGGACGAACTCAAGGGGTGGCGGTGGCGGGATTCGCTGAACCTCCTGAGTATGACGCTCTCGGAAGCCTCCAGAAACACTATCCGGCAGCGGCACCCCATACGGGAGAGTTTTTTCAGCACCACGAGTATATCGTCCATAAAGGCCCGGCTCCTGATATCAACCCCCAGGGCTATGATAGACCTGGAGTAATCAGAAGTCCTTATAAGCCTTATGAATTTTTCAATAAGGACCGCCGGCATATTATCAACACAGAACCCCCCGAAATCCTCAACTGATTTTATCGCCGCGGATTTTCCGGCTCCGGAGAGCCCGGTTATTACTATTATCTCGGGGTTACCCGGGGTTTTCTTCAAGGTTTTTCCTCTCAATGAAATCCATAACCTCCAGCTCTAGCTCGCGGGCCGGGACTATACCCTTCCTCCTGAGCCGGTAATTCATTGCGCACACCTCCACCAGTATAGCCGTGTTCCGTCCCGGGGCGACAGGTATCTCTATATACGGGATATTCACCCCGAGTATCTCGCGGTACTTCTCATCAAGACCTAGACGGTCATAGCTCTTATCAATATGCCACTTCTCAAGGGCCGCTATAAGTTCAACTTTCTGGACATCCTTTACCGCCGAGACCCCCATAAGGCGCACGATATCTATTATCCCTATCCCCCGGAGCTCCATCCTGTGCGATATGGGGGGTTTTCCCTTTGCCAGAAGCACATTTGTCCCGCGCTTTGAGATTCTAACCAGATCATCGCCGATGATGCGGTGTCCCCGCTGCAGGAGATCTATGGCGCATTCGCTCTTTCCCATATTGCTTTTACCTGTTATTAGAACCCCTACCCCGTACACCTCAAGCATCGTTCCCCTGTAATCGGTTTCGGGAGCGAAAAGTTTCTCAAGTTCTCCCTCTATTACCCTGACAAACTCGTATCTTGAGAGCGGCGTGACACCTACGGTCACGCTTTCCTTCCGGGTTATCCCGTCCAGGAACCCCGGGACTTCGGACCCGTCTGTAAGTACGAGCAGGGGCGCCCCGGAGGCAAGAACTCTTCCGAGATTTCCGGGAGCCTCACCGGGGTGCGAGTTAAGGTAATCAAGAGCCCCCGGCTCCAGAACCTGCAGACGCCCGGGGTTTACCCTGCCAAGGCATCCGGCAAGTTCCAGTCCGAGAAGGTTGACCCTCTCTGACTCAACCCGGGAGTCAGGTATAAACTCCTCTCCCGAGACTATGCGGAGGCGGGTCTTATCCGAAACCTTCTCAAGTACTTTTCCCAGGGAGACCGGCATCAGACCCGCTTTATGAGTTTGAAGACCTGCCTGGAGTCCGCGGCCTCACGCAGATCCTGCCTGTAATACCGGTCCTTCAGGAAAAGCGATATCTCTGAGAGCGCCTTCAGGTGCTCGTTCTTTGCCTCCGGGTGGGTCAGAAGAAGGAAAGAAATATACACGGGTTCGCCGTCTAGAGACTCAAAATCAATACCGGAGCTGGATATCCCCAGAGCTCCCACTATATTTTCAACCTCTTCCGCTTTCACGTGGGGTATCGCGACACCTTCGCCGATACCGGTAGACCCCATCCTTTCCCTTTCCATAAGCCTCTCAATTATCTTTTCGGTTTTTCCGGGATCTATCTTCCCCGCCTTTTCAAGAACCGAAACTATCTCCCTTATATGCCCTTCCTTCTCTGTTTCTTCCAGGCCTACCTTGATGCAGTCCCTGCTTAAAAAATCTTTTATTTTCACTCGCCCCTCCTGTCCATTATGATAAGCATTCCGTAACTCCCGTCCTTGCGGCTGTAAACCACGTTAAGGCGCCCGTCGGAAGAGTTCCTGAAAAGCCAGAACCCCGCGGACCTGTCTTCAAGATGAGATATGGCTTCGGAGACAGACTGTTCCTCTATGGCAAGTTCCCTGACCTCTTTTACATCGGTAACCCTCTCAACCCCGTCTCCGGTCACCTTCTCATCCTGTATTATATTGGCAACAACAGTGTACGGCAGGTCCCTGTGCTCCTTGACCTTGTCCATATGTCTCTTTACCTGCCTGTTTACCTTATCCATAACCATATCTATGGCGCTGTACATATCCCCTGCAACAGCCGACGCGGCGACCCTGCTCTTTGAAAGGTCCAGGACAACCTCCGCTATGTGCCTGTCCTTCTCAACGTTAAGGATAACATGCGCCTTGGTTACCTTCTCAACATATTTTTTTACACCCAGGAGTTTCTTCTCCGCATACCCCTTAAGGGCGGGTGTGAGATCCGTATGCCTTGCCGTAACATTGACCTGCATAGTTCTGCCTTCCTTTCTCAGCCGTGAATCGGCTACATCCTGAATTTATTCCCCAGATAAACCTTCCGGGCCTCGGGGTTCTCAAGCAGTTCCGAAGCGCTCCCGGAAAAAAGTATCCTGCCCTCGTATATTATATAAGCCCTGTCAATAACCTGGAGCGTCTCCCTGACATTATGGTCTGTTATCAGTATCCCCAGGCCTTCTTCCTTGAAATCATTGACGATTTTCTGTATATCTGCAACCGCTATCGGGTCAATCCCCACAAAAGGCTCGTCAAGAAGCATTATATCCGGAGAACGTATAAGGGAGCGCGCTATCTCCAGGCGGCGCTTCTCCCCTCCTGAAAGAAGCAGCGCTTTCTGTTTTCTGACCCGCTCAAGCCCAAGCTTACGTATAAGTTCGCGGCAACCCTCCTCCACCTTATCCTTTCCCGGAGAGAGGGTTTCCAGAACAGCCCTGAGGTTATCCTCCACCGTAAGGGTCCGGAAAATAGAAGGCTCCTGTGTCAGGTATCCTATCCCAAGGCGGGCTCGACGGTACATAGGCATATTGGTTATATCATGGTCATCCTTGTACACCGTTCCGGAAACCGGCCTTATGAGCCCCGCTATCATACTGAAGGTAGTGGTCTTTCCGGCCCCGTTGGGACCCAGAAGCCCCACTATCTCGCCCCTGCTCACGGAAATGGAAACCCCGTTAACCACGCGGCGCCCCCTGTAGGATTTTACAAGGTTATCACATTCCAGGCTCATCTTCCAACCAGACCCTTGTTCTGGCCCTCCCCTCTATGCTTATCTTTTCGTCCTGAACATAGACTCTTATCAGATCCCCCCGGTAATGGACCCTCCCCTCCTCCGAATCGCTCCAAGCCTCGGGGTCTCCCGTAAAATCAATCCTCTCGTAATCCTCCCTGTAAAAGGCTTCCCGGGAAGTTATCTCAAGTTCTCCGGACTCTGTCCTGACGCTTCCCTCAAATAAGGCTCTCCGGGGCTCCGAGTAACTGATCTCCACGGAATCCGAGTAAATCAGGACCGGCGGAGCCTCGTCGGAGGTATAAAGAGACCTGACTTCCCCTGATAAATAAAATTTCTTCTTCCCGTCATCGATACGAGCCCGGAGACTTCTGGTATCAAGGCTGAAGGTGCCCGAGCTGTAGTTTATATCAACATTACCCTCGGCCGTTATCACCCCGGTCTCCGTATCCGAAAGGGCCCTCTCGGAAAAGACAGAAAACCCCCGGCCTTTTATTACGACATCACCTATAAATTCGTTAATCCGGCCGCGCTCCTTTATATTCAGGCTCCGGCTGTCAACCGTCACCTCCCCGGAAACCCGCGAAGCTGATATAAATATTAAAACGGCTGCAAAATAAAAAGCTGATTTTCTCATTCTGAAAACTCGCCTGAAATATGTTCCATAAGAGTTATATCCGAAAGATCCCTGGAAGCCCTCATACCCATTCCGCGGACCACGCCTG
>SLGR01000015.1 GCA_007136585.1 Candidatus Sumerlaeota bacterium
ACGGAGAGTACCACGAAAATGTTTATATCAAGGTAACGGCTAACGATGGGGAGGAAGTGGTTGCCGAGGTGGACGGGGAAACTAAGATAAGCGCATCGTTTAAGGTTGACAACTCCAGGCCGAAGTTTATCGCGGAAGGATCTACCTATACCCACGATACAGGCCTCTTCTCACTCAGGTTCCTGGGAGAGGATCCTTCCGAACCCGAAGGGGGCGTGGTTTCAGTTGATCCTTCCCGGATAATGGTATACGAGAAACCGGAGCACACGCAGGGGTTTGACCTTTCCGGATCCACAGTGGATATAAGGGAGTCGGGGAGCTTTCTGGATATTACAGTCCCGGACGAGATAAGATACAGTATCGCCCGCTGGGATAAGAGCCGGGAGAGTGAAAACTCTCCCTGGCCTTTTGTAAAGGTCCTCTCCTCCGCCGCGGTTGACGAGTACGGAAATTTCAGCGTGGAATCATCTTCGGAGCCTTTCGGGCGGGAAGCTTCCAGAATATGGTGGGAGTGGGACCGGACCACCCCCGAGATCGTTTCGGCTACTTATACTGTCGTGGGAGGAGATATACATCTTATACTAAGGTTCAGCGAGTATATGGATATATGGCGCGGGGAAGAATCCTCCATTGAACTTACCGGGTTCACCATACAGAACTCCTCTTCTTCCCCCACGGAGAGGCGGCAATTAAATTATGACGATTACAGCGTGATAACCGAAGCGCCCGAATCGGATACGATTGTTATAAGTATAACCGAGCCCGAGCATAACATAATCCTGGGATGGGAGAACCTTGTCAGTCTTTATCTTGCGGCTACAGATTATACGATAACCGATATCTCGGGGAACCCCCTCTCCGCCATACCGGAGTCCGCGGCCAGGCGCATTTCAGCCGAGATAAGCACTGATCCTCCGGAAATAATATACTTCAGCCCCGAACCCGACCAGCATAATGTTGAACGGGATTCAAAGATAACCCTTTACTTAAACAGGTATATCCGTATGGATAACGCCCGGGAGAGTATAAGGGTTACCCATCTGAGCGACTCGGAGGGGAAAGAAATAAACAGGATCATTGAAGGGATAATAAAGGCCGAGAACTTTACCGACCCCATTGATACAGAGGAAGGCCTGGTCTGGGCAGAAGTATCCTTTACCCCGATTGAAAAGTTTCCCGGAAACTCGGAAATCCAGATTCGCATATCCGCCTCAAATATAATCTCATTCACTAATATCCAGCTTCCCGAAACAGTATACAGGCACTTTAAGACCGACCTGGTTAAGGATGAGCCTAACTATTTAGTGAGCCCCTCGGGAAGGACAAGAGTTACAGTCCCGGCCGGGCAGTTCCCGGCTGACGGGCGGGTTGAGTTCGTGGAGAATATCCCCTCAAACCAGACCATACATACCCCTATTTCCGTACTGGAGAGTGCGGGGAGATCGGAGAACCTATGGAATGATTCCTATCACTATCCGTTTGAGGAGCTCACCTCTGAAATAGTCTTTTTCTCCACCTCCGGGGCCTTAGTGAGCCAAACCTTCAGCGAGTTCGGGAGTATTACCTTTGATTACTCGGGGCTTATTGAAGAGGACGGGTACCTGCGGTGCGGCATCAGGCCACCGGTAAATGAAGATACGCTTAGAATATATTACCTTGACGAATCCAGACAGATGTGGACCCCGCTCTCTTCCGGGGTTGATAAGGAAAACCGCACCGTATCGGCGCCTCTGAGGCATTTCAGTGTATATACCGTTATGGGAGGGAAGAATTACAGCGTATCGGAGGCTCACCCCTACCCTGTTCCCTACAAACCTTCAGAGATACCGGCGGAGTTTCTAAACACGCCCCGGAGCGGTATAACCTTCACTAACCTTCCCTCGGAATGCGAGATAGAGATTTACACGGTAAGCGGCAGGAAAGTGAACTCTTTCACCCACTCAGACGCCGACCTTCAGCCGGGGGCGCAGGCCGGGAAGCATTACTGGCACCCCGTGGAGAACTCCCAGGGCACCTCCCTTTCAAGCGGGGTATATATTTATATTATAAGAAGCTCGGGCGCGGTTAAGACAGGGAAATTTATGGTGGTGCGTTAATGTCCCGTAAACTTTTATTACTAATCACCCTGGCGATTGCGTTTCCGTCATCAAACCTCCTGGGAGGGGGGCCTGGAAGCTCCTCGTTTGACTTTCTGAATATACCCGCGGGGGCGCGTGAGTCAGCTATGGGCAGCGGAAGCGCCGTGGCCCGCGGCGCCGGAGCCGCCTGGTGGAACCCCGGCGGGATAGCATACCTTGAAAGGATGACCTTCGCTCTCTCATATAACAGCTGGTTTGAGGGGATATCCAGGCAGAGGGCCGGGTGGGCCTTTCCTATGGAGAACCGCTCCGCCGGGGCGGTTAACCTTCTTGTCCATTCGGTCTCGGGTATAGACGGATATGACTGGTACGGGACCCCCACTTCCGAGTTGAAAGCCGGGTCCTACGCCCTCTCGTACACGCAGGCGCGGAGGTTTACCGATTATGCCGCCGCGGGGATTTCCCTTAAGGGGTTTGCGGAGACGCTTGATGATGAGAGCGGACTGGGAGCGGCCGTTGACGCAGGGGCCCTCCTTGAACCCCTGGAAAACTTCTGGCTCTCAATGGGGGTCCGGAACCTGGGGATAAGCGGGAGTTTCATAGATGAGAACGAGAGCCTTCCCGTTACGGCTTTTGCCGGAGCGGGGTTAATGGTAAACAGGTACCTGATGTTGTCTTCCGACCTTATCTACCTTGACGGGGAGATGCGTTACGGTGCCGGGGCTGAGGCCGGCATATGGGATCTTCTCTTTTTTCGGGCCGGGTGGAATAATTTTACAGATGAGCCTGACAGTTTCCAGGCAGGAGCGGGCTGGAGGTTCCGGAACCTTATCTTTGACTACTCTTACGCCCCCTACGGGGATCTCGGCCTCTCACACAGGGTTGAAATAAGTTTTGAGTACGGGCCGCCGCCGCTTATAGAGC
>SLGR01000176.1 GCA_007136585.1 Candidatus Sumerlaeota bacterium
ATAGTTTAGTTTTTCAAAGAGCTATTTTAGTTCTACAGGTTTGGTATATCCAAACGCCAAAAAAGTTGTTGCTAAAATGAATCTTGACATTTTACCGTATTACTTTTTTAAAGTTACCCGCATATTATATATATCGCTATACGGTAAGACAAGACCGGGATGAGTAGCCGGGGATAATTACTTCCAGAACCTCATCCACTCCGATTCTTCACCGGCTCTCATCCTTTTATAGCAGCAGCACTCCAGGCTCTCGCAGGACTGCGGGGTCCCGTAAAGCCTGAACCCCGGGTCGGCTATATGCCCCATTTTCCTGGCATCCGGGGCGCAGCACCTGTAAATACTCCCGTCTGGGTATACTTTCGCGTACATCTGCCCCATCCGGCACTTCTTATGAAGGTTCTTTCTCTTTAACAGGTTATGTCTTCGAAGGGCCCTGTTGACATCCTCTGAGGATGCGGCCCCGGGGGGTCTGCTTACCTTCACCCGCTCATCCAGGGGCTGTTCTGTCTCCGCGGCCTCCCTCAGTATCTCTCTCTCATCTTCTGAGTATGAGTCCGGGTACCTCCTGCCCCGGAAGACACCCCTGAAAGGCTGTACTATAAAAGGTATCCCGGCGCGGTTGAACTCCTTCATATATTCTTTTATCTTTTCAAGGTTATGGGCCGGGTAGGCTACATGGGAGACCGTCAGCCGGAACCCGGCTGCGGAGAACTTTCCCGCTTTTTCCAGAAAATCTCCGAACCCGGCATAAAGAGGGTGGAACCCGGCGTTTAAGGTGAGCATTCCGGGGTCGACCTTCCCGGCTAACTTTTCAGGGTCAAATGAAAGGTTTGTCGAAACCTCAACGGAGTGCGCTCCGGCTATGGCGGAAATAACCCCGGGGAACTCCGGGTATACGGAGGGCTCTCCGCCGGCAACGGATATACGGCATCTCCCGTACTTTTTATATATGTTCCGCCAAATTATCCCCCAGTCCCGGGGGGAGAGAAAAAGGGTGGCGCTATCGTCCTTTGAGGAGTAAAAACAGTACGGGCACCCGTAGTTGCAGGAAGAGTTAAGGTCCCAGCTCCAGAAAATCCTGTACGGGGGTATCTTTTTTTTCCCGGGTTCCGGTTTCAGTTCCCCCGCTTTCCGCGCGGCCTCGACCAGCCTGGCCGTATTCCTGCTCCAGGCCTTCCTTCCGTGTCTACTCGCGGCTATCTTAAAAAGAAGCACCGGGAGAGAGGAGACCCTCCGCTTAAGGTCAGCCGCGGACCTTACGGTCGCAGCCCTCCTTAATATAGCCCTTACAGTTCTCACCCCGGGATACCTGCTGAGTAAACCGCCTTACTCCAAACTTATTACTGTCTTTTCGCCGCTGGCGTGGTCCTCATACTCAAGGAGCACGCCACGCAGCTCCCCGGAGCGACCCGAAGCGGCAAGCTCCTTAAGCTCAAAACCCTCTGAACTCAGGGCGGAGCGCACCTTCTCCGGGATTAACCTGGAGGCGAGATCCAGTATCCCCAGTGGTATAGATACCGTTGACGCCGGCTCCTGGCTTCCCCTCTTATAAGTCCTTACAGTAAGTTTGACCATAATAACCCTCCCTTTTAAACCCCTTAACTTAACCCCTCAAGAACTCTCTTCATATCTTCCGCGGGTTCCGCGGAGAGTCTCATCTTTCTCCCGCTCCGGGGATGCCTGAACCCCAGGCTCCGGCAGTGAAGCATCACCCTCTCTATTCCGCAGCCGGGGTTCAGCCTTCCCCCGTAAAGAATATCCCCGGCAATAGGAAGCCCCGCAGAGGCCATATGCGCCCGGACCTGGTGGCGCCTGCCCGTCACAGGGATAGCCCTTATAATAGACCTCCCGTCAAACGCCTCAAGAAGCTCCAGGCGGGTAAGAGCCTCCTTCCCCGCGGGATGCGCCCTCATCACGGCCCTCTTCTCCCCGTCAGGTTTAAGCGGCAGCGATACCGTCTTTTTCACCCATCCGGGGACCCCTTCGGTGATGGCGAGATACTCCTTCTCTACGGACATCTCCGCAAACTGCTCCTGGAAAACCCGGTGTACCCCGGGAGCCCTGGCAACAAGAAGTATCCCGGAGGTATCCCTGTCCAGGCGGTTGACCAGCCCGAACCCCATACTTTCCTTTCCTCCCAAGACGATGCTTTCTATCCCAAAATATCCCATAAGCATATTCACAAGAGTCTCGGAATAATTTCCGCAGGCGGGGTGTGAAGCCACTTTCGGGGGTTTATCCACAGCGATAATAAACTCATCCTCAAAGATCACTTGCACCGGTCGGCTGCAGGCTGATATAACAGGTTTATCCCTTCTGAATAGTATTTCTACCGTATCCCCTTCCTTCAACTGGTGAGAGGTTTCCGCGGAACGGCCGCATACCAGAACATCTCCCCGGCTGATCCGGTACTTCAGATAGCTTACCGAGAGCCCGCCGAACTTATCTTTAAGAAAAGAAAGAAGGCTCACTCCATCTACTTTACGTGAGACGCGCACCCCGGGGTCAATGATCTTACTTTCAAAGCAGTTCAGATACTCTCCTTCCCGGAGACCCGGATTTTTTCAAAGTTCACTTTTCCGCACATCCAACAGTTGAGAGGTAACCTCCGATATACTGTGATAAGCATTCATTTTGCAATACTTCCTCTCCCGCGCCGGGTATCCTTAAAATGTTTATTACATAATCCGATCTCTTTTGCAACATATTTTGCATTTTGTATGCGGTAGCCTGTCAGAAAAAACCTTCAATTCTGTCAACGCAAAATAGAAATGGGGTATGATTGATTTAGTGGACACCAAATTCGTAAGATTAAAGCACACGAAGGAGGTGTAGCGAAATGGAAAGATTACCACAACAAAGGTATACCCGGGAATTTAAAGAGTATAATACTCCCGTAAATTTGGACCAGTGGTTAAGATAGAAAAAATTGTATAATTTCTCCCGGAGAAAACGGGAGGCAAAGATGAACAATGTGAAAA